>JAISLN010000088.1 GCA_031290835.1 Prevotellaceae bacterium | reverse complement strand
CTTGATAGTAGCTGTCTTCTTTTTTCGCCTTTTGGAGCGTTTCTTTGGCGTTGGCCATGTAGCGCATCGCCTCCGCGTAGCTTTTTTGCTTTAGCTCTTGCTGTTCTTCTATCGACATGATGAGGTGGTTTAAAAATGTAAAACAAAAATAAGCGCTATGTATCCGCAATGGCTTCGGACAGCCGCCTCAGCTCAACGTTCGCGAAGCTTCAAATTAGAAAGCCGTTGGCAGGTAATCTCTAATCGCTGATAGGCATGCCATAATTTTTTCGCCTCATTTTTTTGCAAATATACACAAAATATTTAATGTAGGAACGCCTGTAATTTTCAACCGACAGGTGCAAATTTAAGGGTGCATTTCAAATGGATCCCACGTACATGATTTGCCTATTCTGACAAAAGCATTAAGTAAGTTCAAAATGCCGGAAACAACAGCTGTTAGGCGCGGAGTAAATGACTGGACAATTGAAGAGTTAGGATATGGACTTGACGGTTTGAAAGTAGGAGACGTGTTTACGGACAAAGGATTTCTGTCAACTTCTGTACACAGGTCGGGAGGGTTTTACCGTTCACATGAACTTGTAATTATTGTACCAAAGGGGGCGCAAGGTTTTTACGCAGAGCCATTCTCACGCTATACGGATGATAATAAATTTAGCTACAGCAATACGCCAAGCAAGGCAAATCTATGGGATGGCATATCAAAAGAAACAATCAAAAACGAAAACGAATGGATAGGGCAGCGCGGAAGCAAATTTAGGGTGCTGAAAAAAACGGGTAAAACAATCTATTTGCAGCTGATAGGACAATTACAATAGCTATTCACGATTATAGTATTCCAAGTGCAAATCGGGTGAAAAATACTCTTTTAAGTATTCTCCGTACTTTTCTGATTTATCAACATACGGTGAACCGAAGTGATAAATTTCAGATGCTTGCTCATACAGCAAATCACATATATAATCTTTGAATGCCTCCTTTTTATTTTCCGGTTTCCCTTTATAGGTGTTTTCAAACACCTTTTCGTAAAAGCCGAAAAACGCCGCTTTTTTATTCGGATATTGTTCGCTTCCTTTGTAGTACGTGTACATGCTGTAATCAGGCTTTTCCATAGCTGTAAAGATTAAATTTTGAGTAAAATTGCTCGACAATGTTTTTCAGCTCTTCCGGCATTGTTGAGAAAGCGGCTTCTACTAATTGCGCCGATATGCCGTCGGCGTATCCGGCTTCGGCTATTGCGCCGGTGATGCAGGCGAGCGTGTCGCTGTCGCCGCCGAGCGAAACGGCAAGGCGTATCGCATCCTCAAAGCCGGAGCTCTCCAAGTAGCATATTATGGCTTCTGGAACAGTGCCTTGGCAGCTCTCATTAAACCCATAGCTTGGGCGAATGTCGGACAGCGTCCTGCTTAGGTTGTAGCCGAACTCTTTTTCCACGTACTGCCGCAGAAATTCCTTGCTTTTGCCGTTCCGCACGTAGTAAATAGCCGCAGCGGTAGCCATAGCCCCCTTTATCCCATCGGAGTGGTTGTGCGTACATTGGGCGCTTTTTTGCGCCTCGCGCAGCGTTTCTTTCAGCATTTCAAAAACCCACCCGATGGGGCTTACCCGCATGGCGGAGCCGTTTCCGAAGCTGTTGTAGGGCTGCGGTTTTTCGCTCCGCAGCCACGCAGCAAAAGAGCCGCCGTAGCCGCCTTTTGGGGTGGGGTACTTGTTGCCCCAGTAGCGCAACCGCTCGCCGTATGGCTTTCCCTGCAAGATAGCGTCCATAATAGCAACCGTCATGATGCTGTCGTCCGTTATACCGCTGTCGGGCGTTATAATCGGAAAACAGTAGTCGTGCGTGCTGTGAAATTCATACGCGCTACCGGCGTAATCGCCTACTATTGCTCCTATCATCATTTTTGTTTTTGTTTTGCAAAGCTACAAAAAATCTTCTTTTTACGACAAAGCAAGCTTCGCTACCACGTTGTCGCGAGAGGTAATACTAAGGGATTTTTGATGGAAAACATTCCGTCTTCCTTTCCTCTTGCATCCCGTAGGGATGCGCCTCTCGGTAGAAGCGGCACAAATCTTTCCTCTCTTTGCATCCCGGAGGGATGCATCTCTCGGTAGAACGACAAAAAACGCCTCTTTGGCATCCCTGATGCAGGGAATATTGCTACCGAGAGGTAATCCCGATGGGATTATTCAGAGAGCGACAAATTTGAAATGCACCCAAATTTGAGCGGCAATTCAGGGGTTAGAATTTTTTTTTTACTTTTGCATCGCCATAAAAAAGCACATAATTTCTATATAGGTGGAATACAGCGATATTTTTATTCCCGTAGCCGGGCATTTACAGCTGTCCGGCGCTGCCGCGCTGAGCGAGCGGTGGGGTAGCCGGATTAAGTACGGCGTCAAAGGTTTTGACTGGGCGTGGCTTGAGGATTTCAGGGTGGCGCTGGTGGGCCTGCGCAAGCCCGGAGCGCCCAACAGCTTTGTTGCGCTGCGCGAAGAGCTGTACGCCTTGTTTGCTCCCGGAAAAGCTTTGCCGATTATCGACCTTGGCGATGTTGAGGTGGCGCTGCCGGGCAGCGACGATAAAATGTCGGGCGAAAAGGTAACCTGCGCCCTGCACAAGCTGATTGCCGAAGGCATTTTTCCCGTTGTTTTTGGCGAGGGTATGCCCGGCGCAAGCAACGTGTACGACGCCGTGAAGGCGCACCAAAAGGGCGTTACGGCAACATTTATTCTTCCCAGCGCCGGCATGGGCAATGCGCAGGAGCCGCTTTCCGGTAGCAACGTACTGGCTCATTTCATGCTGGACTACGGTCGGGAGGTGGAGGCGCTCAACGTGCTTGCCTACCAGAGCTACCTCACCCCGCCTGCCGACGTGCAAAGCTTCGGTGAACAGTACTGCGGGCTTATGCGCTTGGGCGCTGTGCGCGAAAATATGAAGCGAGCCGAGCCGCTGCTGCGCGACGCCGACGTGCTCTGCGCGGGAGTCAACGCCGTGCGCCAGTGCGACGCTCCTGCCGCCGCCGACCCCTCGCCCAACGGCTTGTACGCCGAAGAAATGTGCCAGCTGCTGCGCCTTGCCGCCTTTTCCGACAAGCTCAAAGCCTGCTATTTGGGGAACTTCAGCTTGGCCAACGACAGCCAGCGCCAAACGGCAAAGCTGGTAGCGCAGCTCATTTGGCACGTTGCCGACGGCATTGCCTGCCGCGTAAACGACGACCCCACAGACCCAAAAACATGCCGCAGGCTGCAAATTGAAATGGGCGGTAAAGATCAGCAGCTTGTTTTTTACCAAAGCAAAATTACCGACCGGTGGTGGATGAGCGTTCCGGTGGATAAATCATCTGCCGTTCGTATAGTTCCTTGTGAACGAAATGACTATGAAAAGGCGTTGCGCTTGGAAATCCCCGATAGCTGGCTGTGGTTTTACAAAAAATTTGCCCGCTGAAACGGGTATATTGTAGTCTTCGTGCAACATATCGCGCCGGTTAAATAGTTTTAAATCACCGTGTGGAGTTTTATATTCCCCAAAAAAATGAGTTGTCAACAATTGGCGTTCGTAAACTTTGCGTACTTTTGTCCCACTTTTGCTTTTTAAGAAAAGCATTATCTCATTATCTGGTTGCAGATAAGAGGAAAAAAGGAATATGGCGTGACGCTGAAAATCGCCAAACAAAACAAGTGAGTGTTGACATGCGGGTTCCATGCGACCTTTAAAAACAAGCTACATTTGCATGAAAAAACCAACCTGCATAGCCGTTCTTTTAATGGCAGGGTTTACGGTATTGCGCGCGCAGCATGATTCGCAGATAACCCAATACATGTTCAGCCATGTTCTTGTGAATCCGGCGTGTGCAGGGGGTGGCGATATGCTTGATGCTACGATTATACAGCGCTCTCAGTATATGGGCTTTGAGGGAGCACCCTCAGTATGGTTGCTGGGTGTAAGTGCGCCTTTCATGCTGTTTGGCGCCAATCACGGGGCTGTTGTTACCGTTACGGGTGATAAAATAGGCAACTTTGATAATATGAGCTTTAGCGCAGGTTACGCCTATCGGCACAAGTTTCGTAGCGATGCTACGCTGAGCTTGGGAATTTCGGCAGGCGGCGTGTCCTACAAGCTGGCCTCATCGTCCAAGTGGAGCAGCTACGCAGACGACCCGGCCGTGCCGCAGCGAGACGAATCGTCCTCTACGGGGTTTGACATGGGGCTGGGGGTATGCTACGATGAGCGCAATTTTTACGCAAGTTTTTCTTGCCGACACTTGAACGAGCCGCGCGTGCTCACGGTCAACAGCGGTGATAAAACTTTGACGGTGAAGCGCACGTTTTACCTGAGCGGAGGTTACCGGTGGCAAACATCGAACGAAAAAATTGAGGTTGACCCGTCGGCTATGCTGATGTTTACTGCGCTCGCAAAGCCCCAATTTGAATTTGGAGCAAACGTGTTTTACCTGAAGCGCTACTGGGGCGGGCTATCGTACCGCATTGGAGATGCGCTGGGAGGTATGGGTGGCATTACGATTAGCGAAGTTTTTAGGGTAGGAGTAGCATACGAATACCCTTTATCAAAGCTGATGGGGACAAATAGCGGCAGCTTGGAAATATTTGCATCATACGCTTTTGAGCTGAAGCTGTCCAAAAGAGAAAAGAAATATAAAAGTATCAGGTTTTTATAAGTGTACATTTCTATGTGGTTTACGAAAAAAAGAGTCAGATTAGGCCTCGAAATCTTCATCCTGTTTATGGCAGGATGTTCTGCAGAAATCGGAGGAGAGTTGGTAGGAGTACAAGGTCGAGTTACGCCGGGCGAAGAGCTGCCTCCTTACGGGATGGTGCTTATTCCACAAGGTAGCTTCAACATGGGCATGAACGACGAAGATTTTATCTTTGCCATGAATGCCCCGATAAGTTCGGTTTCACTAGACGCCTTTTGGATTGACCAAACTGAAATCACTAATAACGAGTACCGTCAATTTGTGCATTACGTCATTGACTCCATTTCGCGCCGGTTGCTGGGCGATCAATTTGAAGAATTTCTGATTACGGAAAATGCCCTAGGAGAACCCATGGATCCTCCACTTATTAACTGGGAGCCAAAGTATAGCATGGACAATCCGGACTATGCGGGGCTTCTCAACGAGCTGTACAGCAAGGCCAACATGTCGGGATCAGGAAAGGGATTGAACGTAAGGAAGCTGGTATATGAATATGCGTGGATTGATTACGACAAAGCAATGGGTAGAAAGCATGCGCGGGATACGTCAACGCTCATTCGCGACGAATATGGCAACGTAGATCCTGCCTCCTACGTTATGAGAGAAAATACGCCGATTTACCCCGACACGCTGGTGTGGCTGCGCGATTTTGCTTACGCTTACAATGAACCTTTTGCCCTTCGCTACTTTGCCCACCCCTCATTTGATGATTACCCCGTAGTAGGGGTAACGTGGAAGCAAGCCACCGCTTTTTGCCATTGGCGCACCAAGCTGATAGAAGAGTACTGCGCAAAAGTCAGGCGCCCCGTTCCCCAGCAGTATAGGTTGCCGAGCGAAGCCGAATGGGAGTATGCCGCACGAGGCGGGCTTGACGGAGGAAAATACCCGTGGGGGGGGCTATATACTTTCGACAAAACAGGCTGCTACCGTGCCAACTTTCTTCCGCAGCGCGCAAGGTACGGCATTGATGGCGGCACAAAAACGTTGCCGGTGGGCAGCTTCCAACCTAACGATTTTGGATTGTTTGATATGGCCGGCAACGTAGCCGAATGGACGGCAAGCGTTTACGACGAGCAGTCGTACAGCTTTGTTAGCAGCATAAACCCGAGCTATCGCTACAACGCGCAGAGCGGAGATGCGGAGGCCATGATGCGGAAAACGCTAAAAGGCGGCTCTTGGAAAGATATTGCCTACTTTTTGCAGTGCGGCGCAAGAACATTTGAATACCAAGATACGGCAAAATCATACATTGGGTTTAGATGTGTCCGCTCTTACGTGGGTAAATAGCTTACTTGAACGTGAGCGTACCCAGAACGAACATAGCGTGTGTGGCGTATAATCTATAATACAACAATTTAGAAATGGCTAATTTTACGGAAAGCAGGGGCTGGAAATTATTTATGGGCAAGCTTTACGGCTTGGGGGCAGCGGTAGTTATTGTGGGAGCTTTGTTTAAGCTGGAGCATTTTCCCGGTGCGAGCATCATGCTCATTGTAGGAATGTCTGTAGAAGCGTTCATCTTTGTTTGCTCTGCCTTTGAACCCCTTCCCCATCCGGAACCCCATTGGGAGTTAGTCTATCCCGAGCTGGCAGCCGGAGCCGAAATGGAGCATATATCAGCATCAAAAGAGAAGCGTAAAAAGAAACCGGCCATAGAAGGCATAGAAGTGGCCACCGTAACCACAGGCTCCAATAACGCGGAAGCGGCGGCAGCCGTCAAGGCGGAGAAAACCGGAGTTGCAGCCCTTGCCGCAATCGGGCACATGGATTTAAGCAAAATTAATGTCGAAAAATTGTCGTCGGGGTTGAACAAGCTGGGGGAAACGACCGAAAAGCTTACAACCTTGTCGAACACAGTTGTTGCGGCGAATACGCTCTCCGAAAAAATGCACCACGCTTCGCTTACCGTAGCCAACTTTTCGCAATCGTACGAAAACTCTGCAATCTCCCTGTCGGAATCAATACACGCCCTATCGGACAGCTACCATGGGTCGGCAGAAATTATGAGCGCATCGGTTAAGCAGGTGAGCGACGTAATGGGCGTAACGGTAGAAAATTTTGCCAAGACGATAGACGATTCGAGCAGGCAAATCATCGGAGAGGCAAGCAAAACAAGCAAGCAGATGGCCACCTCAATACTCGGTGCAACAGAAGAAACCGTCAAGTACATAAGCACCTCCGGCAAAGCTATGAACGACGAAGTAGCCAAAGCCAGCAAGCAGATGGCTGATATGATAGGGGGCGCTGCCGATAACTTTGCCTCCACTTTCTCCCTTATAGACCAGCACCTGAAAAGCAACCTGACCGGCATAAGCGAGGGCAACCATACCTACAACAAGCAGGTGGAAGCGCTAAACAAAAACATGAACACCCTTAACGCCGTGTACGAACTGCAGGCACAGGAAACCGGCAAATATCACAAAAATTCGGCAACGATGGGTCAGCACCTCGAAAAATTGGTGACGGAATTTAGCCATTCGGTGGAGGAAAACAGGAAGTTTAGCAAGGAAATTGCGCAACTCAACAAAAGCATCGGAGAGCTCAACGGTATTTACGGCAGCATGCTGTCGGCAGTGCAGCTGGCAACCGGCAAAAAATAGCCACTTACAAAGTCAAACGGAAAATTTAATATTAAAGCATGTCCGGAGGAGGCAAAGAAACACCAAGGCAAAAGATGATAGGCATGATGTATTTGGTGCTTACAGCAATGTTGGCGCTTAATGTATCGGCTGAAGTGTTGAACGCCTTTGGGCTTTTTGAAAGCGGATTGTCGCAAACGGCAAGAGTTTTCAGCGAAAAAAACGACGTTGCCGAACGTGTATTCCGTGCAGCCAACACAGAGAATAAAGAGCGCATAGGCCCATGGCTCGCAAAATCGCTTGATGTGCGCGAAAAATCGAAAAAGTTGATAGACTACATAGAATCGCTGAAAGTAGAAATGGTAACGCTGGCCGATGGCCCCGCTGCACCGGCAATAGAAAACGGAAAAGTTATAGGCGAACGCCTTGTTAACCGCTCCACCACCGAGCCAAGCAGCAACCTGATGGTGCGCCAGCAAAAAGGGCTGGCGCTGAAAAACAAGCTGGGAGAGCACCGCGCTTACCTCTTGTCGATGCTAAAACCCGACGCCACCGGGCTGATTGACAACGTTAACAAGATGCTTGAAACTAAAAGCATCAACTCCAAGGCGCAGGGTGGAGGCGAAAAACCCTGGGAGGTGGGAACATTTACAGACCTGCCCGTAATTGCGGCAGTGCCCCTGCTCACTAAAATGCAAGTGGATATTCTGACCTGCGAGGCCGACATGATGTCCTACTTCTTGTCGCAAACGGATATAGGCACAGTGAAAATCGACAACTTTGACCCTGTGGTGCAATCGGTATCGGACTACGTAATACGCGGCGGAAAGTTTGAAGCGCAAATATTTTTGGCAGCCTCCGACAGAACGTTGCAGCCGGACGTAGTGGTAAACGGACAAAAATTGCGCACCGTTGAAGGCAAGGCGCGCTACGAAACGTCCGCAAGTAGCATTGGAGAGCAAACGATAAAAGGGTCCATTACGCTAAATGGAAAATCCTACCCGTTTACCTACAGCTACACGGTGGCAGAGCCCAACGTGGTGGTTTCTCCCTCAAAAATGAACGTGCTGTACCGCGGCGTACTTAACCCCATTGACGTATCGGCGGCCGGCATCCCCGACAACAAGGTGCAGATTAACGTGAGCAACGGAACTTTGAGCCGCGACAACAAGCAGTACATGATAAACCCCGGCGACGGTGCAACCTGCGAAGTGAGCGTTGTGGCAGAGATAAACGGCGAAAAACGCAGCATGGGCAAAAAATTATTCCGGGTAAAAAGCGTGCCCAAGCCGGTGCCCGAAATGGACGGAATACAGGGAAAAACAGCAACCCGACAACAGCTGCTATCGTCGCAAGGTATCCGCGCCATTATGCCCCAGGATTTTGATTTTGACCTGAAGTTTGTGATAAAATCCTTTATGGTATTTGCCCCTGTTGGAGGCTACGTGATGGAGGAATCGTCGAACAGCCAGCTGTTTACCGACAAGCAAAAGCAGATAATGAAAGGATTGCAAAGCGGTCAACGTGTGAGCATTACGGATATAAAGGCGGTAGGACCTGACGGGAAAGTAGTTGATCTGCAAGATTTAAGCATAAAAATAAGATAACTTATGCGCAGCATTTGCTGCCGTTTTTAAAGAAAATATTCATGAAAAAGATACTTTTGACCGTAGCGACAACAGCGTTGCTTGTCGCAAATATTACCATAGCGCCGGCACAGCAGCCTGCCGCCACGCAACAGCCGCAGCAAGACGCAGCAGAGGCGCAAAAAACGTATTCTGGCGTGAAAAAAAGTTTAGCGCCGGACGGACTGTTCAAAAAGCAAATCATTACATCGCGCGACCCCATACCCTACCCCGCTCTTCGCGAAGCAGACGCTATCTGGTCAAAGCGCATTTGGCGCACCATAGATTTGCGAGAAAAAATAAACTTTTCGCTATACTACCCTACGGTAGATATGGCGCTACGCCGCAGCTTGGTACAAACGCTTGTGGACGCCATACGCAGCGGCGAAATCCGCGCTTTTGACCCTACCGATGATGAATTTACCACGCTACTTTCTCCGCAGGAGCTAAGCGCACGCTTTGACGCAGTGGACAAAACCGAGCGTAGGCAAAAAATGGACGGATCGGGCGATACCACCATTGTTATTCCCGGTGAATACAACTGGGAAGAAGTGCGCGAGCTGCTCGTCAAGGAAGACTGGGTTTTTGACAAGCACTACTCTAAAATGATGGTGCGCATAGTTGGAATTTGCCCGATAAAAGTGTACAGAAAGCAGCTGAATACCGGCAATGAAGAGGACGAAACGGGCGGCGAGCTGCAAAAGAAGCAACTCTTTTGGGTGCACTACGACGAAGCGCGCAAGGTGCTGGCGCGAACGCCTGCCTACATACCCAACAACGATGCTACCATTATATCTTACGACGATATATTCAACAGGCGGCGCTTTTCCTCCTACATTACCAAAGAATCGAATCCGCACAACAACCGCGCCATTTCAACCTACATTCCCGACGGATACGAGGCTTTGCTGGAATCGGAAAGAATAAAGAACGCCATCTTTACCTTTGAGCACGATTTGTGGGAATACTAAGAATTCTCCTCGCACTTTGCCACGCTGTATGGTGATGTGCGAGGAAATTCTTCGCTTCGTTCGGAACAGCGGCCATTGCAAGTAGCATTGCGAACGAATTTCTTTACTAATCCCGCCTATTCTCCCACAAAATCCGCACATCTTTTTGCTCGATTGCGGCATTCGCTATTTCCCCGCTTTTGCTATCTTTGCGGATTATTTCATGGCAAATTCGCTTCACCATAAAACTTTTTGCGTTGTCAACCTTGGCTGCAAGCTCAACTTTGCGGAGGCTTCCACCATTGCGCGGCAGCTCGTGGGCATGGGCTTTGCCCCGGCGGGCGAGGGCAGCGCTGCCGATATTTACGTGGTGCACACCTGCGCTGTAACCGCTCAGGCCGAAAAAAAATGCCGACAGGCTATCCGCAAGCTGGCGCGGCAGCGAGACGGCGCCGTAATCTGCGTAACGGGCTGCTACTCGCTGATAAGGGGCGCCGAGCTGGAGCAAATGCCGGAGGTTAGACTGGTGGCCGACAAGCGCGAGGTGGCGCAAAAAATCGGCGCCTATTTTGCGCTACCCCCCCACCCCTGCTGCCCGACGGCGGCCGACGGCGACAACTTCTTCACCGCCTACTCCTCCGGCGACCGCACGCGCTCTTTCCTCAAGGTGCAGGACGGGTGCGACTACCGCTGCTCCTACTGCACCGTGCCGCTGGCGCGGGGGGAAAGCCGCAGCATTGCCGTAGAAAAAGCTGCCGCGCAGGCGGAAGAAATTGCCGCGCAGGGCGTGAACGAAATCATCCTGACCGGCGTAAACATTGGCGACTTTGGAAAAACGACGGGCGAAAATCTCCTGCAGCTGGCGCAGCGGCTGGAGGCGGTGGGGGGCATATCCCGCTACCGGATTTCGTCCGTTGAGCCCAACCTGCTCACGGCGGAGCTGGTTGACTTTGTTGCCGGGTCAAAAAAGTTTTTGCCGCACTTCCACATTCCGCTGCAAGCCGGCAGCAACCGTATTTTGGGGCTTATGCGCCGCCGCTACACGCGCGAGCTGTTTGCGGAAAAGCTGCTTTACGTCCGCCAAAAAATGCCGCTTGCCTTTATCGGCGTTGACGTTATTGCGGGCTTCCCCACCGAAACGGAGGCTGAGTTTGAGAGCGCCTGCGCCTTTTTGCAGGCGCTACAGCCGTCGTACCTGCACGTATTTCCGTACTCCCGCCGCCCCGGTACGCCGGCTGCGGAAATGCCGCAGCTGCCGACCGCACAAATTGCAGACAGGGCAAAGCGCCTGGGGATGCTCTGCAACGCGCTGCACGCCGATTTTTACAGAAAAAACACGGGGAGAACGTGCAGCGTGCTTTTTGAAAGCGCCTGCAAAAACGGCTACATGCTTGGCTTCTCCGAAAACTACGTAAAGGTGGCGCTGCCCCGCAACGACGGCCTGGCCAACAAAATTGTGCCCGTACGCCTGCTGGGCGTGGGCAAAGATGGCAACATGCGCTGCGAAGTTGTAAAATAATTCGTACTTTTGCGGGGGTATTTCAGCCGACAGAAGCGGTATAAGGTAATTCGACAATTCACAATTTTCGGCATGATAAATTTTCAGCACATTTTTGATAAGTTCGACGATTTAACCGTCATGGTCATTGGCGACGTAATGGTGGACGCCTACCTGTGGGGCAAAGTGAGCCGCATTTCGCCCGAGGCTCCCGTTCCCATCCTTGCCGGCACGCAGCGCGAGCACCGGCTGGGCGGCGCAGCCAACGTGGCGCTCAACCTGCAGGCGCTGGGCGCAAGGCCTGTGCTGTGCTCCGCTATCGGGAACGACAGGGGGGCGGAAATTTTTAAAAGCATGCTCTCCGCCAACGGGCTTACGCAGGAGGGAATACTGGCGGACAGCACGCGCGTTACCACTACCAAAACCCGCGTCATTGCGGGCACGCAGCACCTGCTCCGCATTGACGAGGAGACGACCAAGCCGCTCCACGAAAGCTTGGAAAAAGCATTTTTTGCGCAGGCGGAGCACCTCATCAACAGCGAAAAGATTGACGCCATTATTTTTGAGGATTACGACAAGGGCGTTATCACGCCAAACCTTATACGCTGGGTTGTAAGCCTCGCCAACGTTAGGAAAATTCCAACGCTGGTGGACCCCAAAAAGCGAAATTTTTGGGAGTACGGGCACGTGACGCTGTTCAAGCCCAACTTTCAGGAGCTGTGCGAAGGGCTGAACGAGGAGGTGGATAAGAAAAGCTACGAGGCAATTTTTGAGGCTGCGCAAAAAATCAACCGCCGGATGAGCGTGCGCTACGCCATGATTACGCTTTCCGAGCGCGGCGTGCTGGTTTCCGACGGCGAGCAGTACTCCGCCATTCCGGCGGAGCTGCGCAACATTGCCGACGTTTCCGGCGCGGGCGACACCGTGATAAGCGTTGCGAGCCTTTGCCTGGCGGCAGGCATGGCGGCTCCCGCAGCGGCGGCGGTAGCCAACCTCGCCGGCGGCTTGGTCTGCGAAAAGGTTGGCGTAGTACCCGTCAACAAAAAACAGCTGCTGGACGAGTGCGTAAAAAAGCTGGCGTAAGGCGGCTACGCTTTCGACGCTCCCGTGCTTAGCAACGTGTTGTTGATGAGCTGCTTCAGCTCATTTTCGTTGTCGCGCCGGCAAACCATCAGCACATCGTTGGTATCCACCACGAGGTAGCCGTCCAGGCCTTGCAGCACCACCAGCTTTTCGGCGGGCGTGTGAATGAGGCATCCCGTCACGCTGTCCAGCGCCACGCTGTTTGATTGCAGCACGTTGCCCAATTCGTCCTTGCCCGATTGCAGGTAGAGCGAGTTCCAGGTGCCCAAGTCCGACCATCCGAAATCGGCGCAAATCACGTTTACATTTTCGGCCTTCTCCATCACCCCGTAGTCTATCGAAATAGCCTTGCACTCGGCGTAGGCGTTGCCGATAAGCTGCTCTTCGCCGGCGGTGTAGTAAACATCGCTGCCGGCCCTGAACAGCTTGCCAACGTCGGGCAAATAGGCCTCAAAGGCGGCGCGAATGGTTTGCAGCGTCCAAATGAATATGCCCGAGTTCCAAAAAAATTCGCCGCTGTCCACAAACAGCTTCGCCATGTCGTGGTTGGGCTTTTCGGTGAACGTTTTTACGCGGTACGCTGCGCTGTTTTTTTCCTCCTCCCCATTTTTTGCCACCTGAATATACCCGTAGCCCGTTTCGGGGTGGCTTGGCTTTATGCCTATCGTCATCAGGTTTTTGCCGGACTCTGCCAGCTGCATGGCCTGGTTGATGACGCGAATAAATTCGGCTTCGTTCAGGATTAGGTGGTCGGACGGGGCAACGACTACCGTGGCGTCGCTCACCTTTGCCAGCAGCTTGTAGGTGGCGTAGGCTATGCAGGGCGCGGTGTTGCGCCGCAGCGGCTCGAGAAGGACGTTGCTCTCCGGCACCAGCGGCAGCTGCTCCGCTATCAAATCTTTGTAGATGCTGCTCGTTACCACCACAATGTTTTCGGGCGGGATAATTTTGGTGAGCCTGTCAAACGTTTGCTGGATAAAGGTGCGGCCAACGCCCAGAACGTCCAAAAACTGCTTGGGCTTTGCGTTGCGGCTAAGCGGCCAGAAGCGGCTCCCAATGCCGCCTGCCATAATTATACCATACGTAGGGTTTTGCATTCT
>JAISLN010000087.1 GCA_031290835.1 Prevotellaceae bacterium | reverse complement strand
GCGAAATTTCGCTGGGCGCCTCCAAGGAGGTCATGGAAAATCTTTTTGTGGGCGCAAAAGTCAAGTATCTACAAGGGCTTGCCTACATGCAGGCCGGATTGGGCGAGGGCTCGTACTTTGAAACCGACGAGGACACCTACAACATTTCCGTAGGGCTTAGGCCCGAAATTTACCTCTCCGGCATACCCGTTACGGCGCCGCAGGGCGAATCACTTTCGCTGGACAGCCTGATCAACACAGGGCTTGGTAGCTACAAGTTCGACGCAGGCAACATGGGCGTAGGCTTTGACCTTGGCGGCAGCTGGGACGTCCCCTGGGTCAAAGGGCTCAACGTGTCGGCCAGCGTGCTCGACCTTGGGTTTGTAAATTGGAGCGGGCACAAAGTTACCCCACACGATGATTTGATAGAAGTTTCGTTTGAAGGGCTATCCCTGAGCGGCGGTAAGGATTTTACTTCCGGCTTGCTTGACAGCCTGCAAAAGAGAGCTACCGTAAAATCAACCGGCAACGTCAGCCAGCGCGTGTGGCTTTCGCCCACCGTGTACGTTGGCGCCAGCTACGAGCTGACCAAATACCTCAACGCGGGAGCGCTGCTTGGCTACAGGTTTTCTAAGTACGATAATTTGCCGCTGGCGGCGCTGTCGGTCAACACGCAGGGCTTTATGGTCAACGGCAGCGTATCCTACAGCTACTACAACCGCAACCACAACGTAGGCGCAGGCTTGCTGATTGGCCGCAAGGCGATGCAGTGGCACATCATTGCCGACAACCTTTTGGCGATAAGCTATAAAACGGCGCAAAACGTTAGCGTCCGCACGGGGATTAGCTTTTTGTTTGGCAAAGGCATGGCCAAGCGCGGCGAGCCGCTTGCCGGAGGCGACGCGCGCAACCCAACGGGCGCAGGCAGCGAATCGGTCGATAGCGCATCGGTACGGCAGCCGGATACGCTCGGCATTGCGCCCGATACCGCAACCGCAGCAATCCGCCTCCCAAAAGACAGCGCACAGAGCATGGCAAAGGACACGGTAAAGAAAGCGAAGCCCGCAGCAGCCTCAACCAAAGCGAAAAAAACGCAGGCAAAGCTGAGCCGTGAAGACTTGCTGAAGCGCGCCATGCAGGAGGAAATGGAGTCGGGAGATACCGTAAAGCCCAAACCCAAGAGCAAAAAACCGTCCGTTGCGCCAAAACCAAGCAAGAACAGCCTGCTGGAAAGAGCCTTGCGCGAGGAAGCCGAAGACAAAAGCGTCAAGGTCAAAAAGAAGAAAAAAAAATAAAGACCTATTTTTATGCAGGCTAACAATAGAGTAGAACAAATAAAATATAGAATTATGCGTACAGTCAAAATAAATATTTGTATTGTGCTACTGTGCTGCATTTGCGCTGCCTGCTCCGACGAGGGAAAAAAGTGGGAGCCGGAGATGGCCTTGGCGGTAGCATACTTCGACTTAGACGCTTCGCAATATCTAAATCTGGCTTCAACGCAAGATGCAAACGCTAGTGGTTTTATCATTGAGTATTTTACAGACTTACGGCTGAATAAGGAATTGCAGAAAGCGTCGCTAAAAAAAGCTATCCTATCGCTGGACTCCATCGACAGATCGGCGAAAGAAAGCTTGCCGATAGTTTTACGCAGCGACATGGACAACTTTCTATTTGACAGATATTCGATAGAGCCCGAACCGCTGCTGGAGGAGCTGCTGGATAATTTTCAGCTCAACAAACACTACTTTGCCATCAACCGTTTTACGTACGAAATAGTAACAACGTCCGTAAGGCAGGACAGCACGCTCCGAGGAGTAGCGAGTGAAATATTTACCCGTGACAAGAACAAGGGGGGAGGGTACAATACGATTGAAGGCGCAGACACGGTATCAAACATATCAATAGCAAATGATATAGGCGGCATTTTAAAAGATTTTGGTGCAGATCAAATACAAACGCTACAGCTGCAGCTTGTTCTGCACAGCCTGCTGGACAGCATAGAGGCGGAAATACAGCTGATAATGCTTGACCAAAGCTATTCGGTGCTGGACAGCTTTAGAATCTCCATCCCCATCGACGGTGAAGTTAACCCACAAACACGCGATTACAGGCGCGACGAAGCGATGCATCTCATCATGTCGCTTAACAAGATTATTTTCAAGCTTTCGTCCAAGCTGGTGATGAATGATGAGCGTGATGACGGCGCCTTTTATCGGATGTTTGATAAGATAAAGAATTTGCACGATCAGAAAGTAGGCGTAACCGTAGGACTTAAGGTAAAAATGATTATTAATGATAATGATGCAGGAAAATGAGGCATAACAGTCAAATAAAAAAGGTTGTTGTGCTTGCGGTGTGGATGCTTACTTTGTGGCCTCGCTACGGAGCGCAGGCGCAGCACAACGCTACCATGTACTTCATGCGCGACCTGCCTGCCGTAAATATGCTCAACCCCGCCTTTCAGCCGGAAGCCGGAAGCATCTACTTTGGGATACCCCTGTTTTCCTCCATATACCTTGACGGCGGCGTAACGCTCAAGGGAATGAACATGGGCAACCTGATGATGATGAACAACAAAAAAAACAACATCTATCTTACTCCGGCGGCGGCAAATCCGGCTCCCTACGAGGGCGGATACGCCAACGTGGACATCAACCTGCTCAACGTCGGCATCCTAGTGGAGGACATGTACTTTACGCTCGACGTTACCGCCAAAGCGCGCGCCGAAGCCGCCATCCCCACCGAATTTATCAAGATGGCGTGGTACGGAAATGCTCCCTACATAGACCAAGCAATATCTCTCAACGACTTAGGCGGCGGCGGCAGCGCCTACACAGAGATTGCGCTCGGCTTTTCCAAAGATGTGGTGCCGGAGAGAATAACCGTTGGCGGCAAGGTAAAGTGGCTGATGGGCTTGGCGTTTGTCGAAGTGGAGGCGGGAAAAGCCGCCTTTCTGCAAACCAACCGTGACTGGAGCATGACCATAAGCGCTAACCCTGACATACGTATCGGAGGTCTTTTGGATGAAATACCGAGCGATATTTGCGGCTACAAGCTTGCCGGCAAAGGGTTGGGCGTTGACGTGGGGTTTGAAATCAAAAACGAGCTGTTTACAGCTTCGGGAAGCATTATCAACGTGGGGGCTATTCGCTGGCGCAACGTAAACCATGGAAATCGGGCACAAGGCAACCTTGACACAACATTTCGTGGAGTGGCAGGCAGCAACTTGGGCACTTTTATCAAATCGATGAATTTGGAAGAAAATCTGAAAAAGGTGATGAGGGGAGAGATGCCATCAGGGTTTGTCGGCAGCCCCGAAGACATTCTTCGGTGGACATCCCCAACCGCCACGGTTGGCTTAGCCTACCCGCTAAACAAGCACCTCGTAGCTGGAGCGCTGGCAGGCGTTACCGTTGGGCAGTACAACAGCTACCCCCTGTTTGCGCTTTCGCTCAATACGCGGAAACACCCCATCAACGGAAGCCTTTCGTACAGCTACGGCCACAGCCACAACGTAGGCATGGGGCTGCTCTTTGGGCGACACGGCACGCAGCTGCACGTCATTTGCGACAACATACTTGCGGCAAGCTACCAAACGGCGCAAAAAATCAACCTCAGGTTTGGGCTGAACATGCTGCTGGGTGCGCCGCGACAGTACGGCGAAAAAAAGAAGGTATGGCAGCAGCTCAACACGACAAGCTCGCCAACAAACCCTTACAAGAATGCGAAAAAGCCGGCGCCGCTCAACACCCTTTCGTCGCCAACGGCAACGCCCGTGAGCAAGCAACCGCTCAACCCGCTCAACACCGGAAGCGCAAAGCCTGCGCAGGATAAGCAACCCCTTAACCCTCCCGGCGAAAAGTAGCGTAAAACCTAAAAACAAACACTCACTATAAAATTGAAAATGTAAATGAAACCAACACTTCTTGTACTTGCCGCCGGCATGGGCAGCCGCTACGGCGGGCTGAAACAAATGGACGCCGTAGGCCCTGCGGGCGAAACGATCATGGACTACTCCATTTTTGACGCTGCGCGCGCCGGATTTGGAAAGGTCGTTTTTGTCATTCGCAAAGATTTTGAGCA
>JAISLN010000086.1 GCA_031290835.1 Prevotellaceae bacterium | reverse complement strand
AAAATGTTTTCCGTAAAGGCAGCAAAATTAAGGCGATGAGCGCTCCACGAAATATTTGCAAGCTTGGCCCCAGTGCCACAATCGGCTCATCTACGGGGAGCATAAAGGCCGACAGTATTCCCCTGCAAACAAGTCCCTGTAGCTTACAGCAGCAAGCGCAAATAATCCCGCAAAAAAATACGCTACTGTGTGTGCATATATAATTTGCCAAAAATACTTCACAGCATTACTTCCTTGCCCCATAATCTCTTATTGTAAGAGAAATTAAATAATCGTTGAGATTATTTAAGCCGTTTGTCCAGCTCCTCATAAAATTCTTCGGATTCGCCGACAACAATTTTTGCTATCTTTAAATCCTTGTCCAAGATTATTTTAGTAGGATAACCTTTGACGGCGTATTTGGCAGAAACATTTTTTGTCACGTCGCCCGATTCGTCGTCAATTACGTGCAACCAATTTAGCTCGTTATTTTTTATCGACTTACGCCATTTTTCGTCTTTGTCCATACAGGCAATGCCGATAAATTCCACTTTTGATTTGTATTTTGCGTAGTATTCTTTCATTTTCGGAAAACCTTTGATACACCAACCGCACCAGCTTCCCCAAAAATCAAGAACTACATACTTACCTTTTTGGCTTGAGAGTGAAAAATCTTCACCGTCAAGGTTTTTCAGCGTAAAGTTGGGAGCTGTGCCCCCTTCAACGATTGATTTTTCTGCTTGTTTTCTCAACAGATACTTCTGAGTTTTAAGATACTCTTCATCCAAGGCATTGGCAAACAATCCCGTTTTTACCGATTCCGACAGCTGTTCGTAGTAAACGGCGACTGTATCGTACGGCTGATACAGCAACAAGTAGCCGGATAAGTCGGCGCTCAAGTGATTTTTAATGTAACGCAATTCTTTTTCACGGATTTCTCCGGCTAATTTATTTCGTTCGTCCCGTATTGCATATATAAGTGAATCACGGTGTTTCATCTGCATGTCTGCTGCTTTCTTGGAAAACATATAGTAATACTCTTGCACCTTCAAGCTGTCGTGCAGTATTCTTTCCGTAGCGTATGATTCCCTTACTTTTACATAATCTGCCATTAAGGATGAACCTTTTACCTGATATTCAATATAATTTGAGCCTCTTAAGCGTCCCGTAACTTTTAATCTATCGTTTGGTTCAGCAATCAGCAACATAAATTGTGTTATCGGATGTGTAGAAACGCTAATTTCCTTTTTTACCAAGCTTGCAGGCTGAAATGTCATTATAGCACCTTCATCAACAGGTAGATAGTAGTGAAATTTCCCGTTGATGGACAAAATGGTATCCTCAATAGGAGGCTCATTTTTCCCATATTTCGAGATGGGTACACATTTTACTGCGATAGTATCGTTTCCTAAACCTTTAATATTGAATGTAATCGTTTGTCTGTCTGCTGTACAGGATGCTATAAATAAACCTGCAGCACAAGCAAAAGGAAGTATCAATTTGGATTTCATTGCAATTATTTGTTTAATTTCATTTTTGCGCACAGATGGCACGGACTTGACGGATTATCACAGCTTTATTTTACGCCTAAATTCTTCGGCGTCAGCATTTATTCTTTTATTTTCATTCCGTAATTTTGCAGCATTGCTGTATATTTCTTCTATCGTCATATCCTCAAACAAGCTTTCTTGCCACTTGGTATAATCAAACGTTTCTCTCTGTACAAGCATTATAAACCGTTCGGCCTCCACCAAGCCCAAGTTTTTTACTAAGGTATTCATTCCTTCGTATCTTATCAAAGTATCTGCTTTCATAACATTTATGCCCCCAATTTTCTTATAAAGTCCAATGGATTTATTACTTCTATTTCAGGAATATTTTTGTTCAATATTTTTCCATCTGTTGTGATAAAATATTCACATTCGGCTTCTATTGCGCATGCAATATGTAAAGCGTCTTTTCTTTTTAGTTTTCTCTCGCTTAGCACTACTCCTTTGTTTAATATTTTTTCTGTTGGATCTATATCTACTGTTGATATATTTTTCCACTTTAGAAATATATCTTTCCTATCAAGAAACGGATTAAATGATATTTCATAATCCATCATAAAGGACCATGCGAGCTGAAAAATATTTCTTAATATTTCATTTTGAATAAATATCTTTGCTTGAGCCTCAAGATGGACATTGAGGTTTGCTTGGTCGTCATACGGCCTGTTAAAACAACAATTATCCAAATATATTCTATTCTTCACACTAAAATAACTTTATTCCGTTTTTCCTAATTTACAGCTCCTTTTTCTGCTCTACCGAACGCCACGCGGCTATCTCTACCCACATTAGCTCCAAGTAAAACAGGGCAAAGGAAATGAGGAACGCCCGCAGATGCTCGCCGAAAAATTTCATGCAGCACACAATGGCTACTACGCCCACCAGCATTTTTGCCAACTTCCACGTCAAGAAATAGCTGAAAATGTGCTGAACGCTCTTTTTGCCTGCGTACACTTTGCGCTTCCACCGCGCCATTAGCCCGCGAAAGATAGCGGCAAACAGCGCAAACAGCAACGGCGCAACGGCGTCAAGCCCCAGCTGCGGCAGCAGGAAGTACAGCAAAAAATATCCTGCAAACGTGAGGTACATTAGCGCTTCCGCCACCTTGCCGCGTATGTTGTCCGAAAGAAAAATTTTCATTGCACCGCTACTCTACGCACACCGTTATTTTATTTTCGTTCACCTCCACAAATCCCCCCTCGACTTCGATAGCCTCCTCGTTTTTTTCGCCCACAACGCACCGTATCGCCCCTTTTTTGAGCGACGAAATAATGGGGGCGTGGTCGGGGTACACGGCAAATTCGCCCGCCACGCCCGGAAAAACGGCGTAAAGCAGGTCGCCCTCGTAAAGCGTACCCTTTGGAGAAACTATTTGTATTTTCAGGCTCACCGCTATTCTTTAGTTCTTAGTTTTTAATTCTTCCCCGTTTGCTTCAGGATTTTCTCACCCTTTTCTACGGCCTCCTCAATGGCGCCAACGTTGAGGAACGCTTGCTCCGGCAGGTAGTCCACCTCGCCGTCGAGAATCATTTTGAAGCCCCTGATGGTATCCTCAATGGCGACCATTGCGCCGGGCACGCCCGTAAACTGCGCCGCCATGGCAAAAGGCTGCGAAAGGAAGCGCTGCACCCTGCGCGCGCGGTTTACTATCGTCTTGTCTTCGTCGGAGAGCTCCTCCATGCCGAGTATGGAGATGATGTCTTGCAGCTCCTTGTTGCGCTGCAGGATGCGCACCACGCGCTGCGCCGTGTTGTAGTGCTCCTCGCCCACGATGGCGGGGTCGAGAATGCGCGACGTGGACTCCAGCGGGTCAACGGCGGGGTAGATGCCCAGCTCCGTAATCTTGCGGCTCAAAACGGTTTTGGCGTCCAAGTGCGAAAAGGTGGTTGCCGGCGCGGGGTCGGTGAGGTCGTCGGCGGGCACGTACACCGCCTGCACGGAGGTGATGGAGCCGGTTTTGGTGGAGGTGATGCGCTCCTGCATGACGCCCATTTCCGACGCCAGCGTAGGCTGATAGCCTACCGCCGAGGGCATGCGCCCCA
Organism: Prevotellaceae bacterium; assembly: GCA_031290835.1. Taxonomy (GTDB): domain Bacteria; phylum Bacteroidota; class Bacteroidia; order Bacteroidales; family UBA932; genus JAITMY01. Next base: position 1,029 of record JAISLN010000086.1, on the reverse strand, counting down.
GCAGCGCCGAAACCTCGCTCCCGGCCTGCGTAAAGCGAAAAATGTTGTCTATAAAAAACAGAATATCCTTTGAGCCCGATCCGGAATCGCGAAATCCCTCCGCCACCGTCAAGCCCGACAGGGCAACGGAGGCGCGCGCTCCGGGTGGCTCGTTCATTTGCCCGAACACCAGCGTAGCTTGCGATTTTTCCAGCTCCGCGTAGTCTATTTTGGAGAGATCCCAGTGCCCCTCCTCCATGCTCTTCTTGAACGCTTCGCCGTAGCGGATAACGCCCGACTCAAGCATTTCCCGCAGCAGCTCGTTGCCTTCGCGCGTGCGCTCCCCCACCCCCGCAAACACCGAAAATCCGTGATGCTTTTTTGCGATATTGTTGATGAGCTCCATGATGAGCACGGTTTTGCCCACGCCTGCGCCGCCAAAAAGCCCTATCTTTCCGCCCTTTGAGTACGGCTCCAGCAGGTCAATCACCTTAATGCCGGTAAAGAGCACCTCCTGCACCGTAGATAAATCCTCAAACTTGGGCGGGCTGCGGTGGATAGGCTGTGCGCCGCTATTTTTCAGCACCTTCATGCCGTCGATAGCCTCGCCCACCACGTTCAACAGGCGCCCCTTGATTTGGTCGCCCACGGGCATTTTTATGGGCGTGTAGTACGATATTGCCGTCATGCCGCGCTGCAGGCCGTCGGTAGAATCCATTGCGACGGAGCGCACCGCCCGCTCGCCAATGTGCTGCTGTATTTCGGCAATAAGCGTTCGGCCGTCGCGACGCTTTATTTCTACGGAATCGTGAATAGCGGGGAGCAGCACCTTTTCTTCGCCGTCGGCGCTGCCTCTGTCAAAGCTGATATCGATGACAGGCCCTATGATCTGCGATATGTGCCCGGTGATTGTTCTGTCGGTTGCCTCGTTTACCATTGTCGCTACGTTGTTTATGTTGGGTTGGATTGGCATGAAAGTTTAATACCATGCAAATGTAGTGTTTTTCTGCGTAAAATATTCCAAGAGCTGCGAATTTTTGCGCAAAAATA
>JAISLN010000085.1 GCA_031290835.1 Prevotellaceae bacterium | reverse complement strand
ATGCTTGCCATTCGTAAACATCGCATTTGGGGGGTCGCCATAGGGTTGGCGGTTCCGGTTGTTGCCTTTTTTGCTTCGTACCTGCAATATAGCGGCGCTTTTTCGCTGCCGCAATACCTGCAATTCCTGACGTCGCACAGCGTGCTCTCCAAGGTGCTGAGCCTGTGCGTAGTTCCCAACCTTGTTGCCTTTTTCGTAGCCATCACCTTCAACCGCGACTCAATAGCGCACGGGGTGCTCTTTTCGACCATAGCGCTGGCATTGGCCGTAGCCGTAGTGTATTTTACGGTTTGAGGCGGGAGGCGCTTACCGGCGTTGTCGCTACCCTACCCTACCTTTACCGCGCCTTTCTTTTGCCGCAGCAAAGCTAAGCCTGCAAAGGTAAACAACCCGTTAATAATAAGCAGCTCGAAGCCTATTTGGTAGCCGCTGAACAGCGCGGGCGACAGCTCGCTCAGCGCAAACGAAAGGATGGGCGAGGCGATGGCCACCAGCGGCACCCACCTGTCGCGCACCTGCACTTTGGTAAACAAGCCAAAGGCAAACAAGCCCAGCAGCGGTCCGTAGGTGTAGCTCGCCACCTTGTACACCGTGTTGATAATGCTTTCGGAGTAAAAAAACTTGAACACCAGAATGAGCAGCAAAAACACGGCGCTCATGCCCGCATGCACCCAGCGACGCTTGCGGCGCAGGCAGGGGTCGTCGTCCTTCACCCCCAGAATGTCGATGGTGAAAGAGGTGGTGAGCGCAGCCATGGCGCTATCGGCGCTGGAGTAGGCCGCCGCAACGACGCCGACAATGAACAGCACCCCCACCACAGGATGCAAAAAACCACCTGTAGCGATGTAGGGGAAAATTTCGTCGGGCTTGCCCGGCATGGCCAAGCCGTTGCGCGCAATGAAGGCGTAGAAGAGCAAGCCAAGCACAAGAAACAGCAGGTTGACCGGCAGGAACGCCAGCCCATAGGTGCGCATGTTGCGCTGCGCATCGCGCAGATTTTTGCAGCTCAGGTTTTTTTGCATCATGTCCTGATCCATGCCCGTCATGGTGATGGTGGTGAATACGCCCGCCAAGAATTGCTTGAAGAAGTAGCGCGTGTCGTTGGGGTTGTCGAAGAAGAAGGTGCGCGAGAGGTCGCTCTCGCGTACCAGCGCCCACACGCCCTTTGGCGACAAGCCCATTGCCTGCGACAGCCCCACCATGCAGAGCAGCAGCGTGGAGAGCAGCGCAAAGGTTTGCAGCGTATCCGTCCAGATAATGGTTTTGACGCCGCCCTTGTGGGTGTAGAGAAAAATCAGCCCGATGGTAAAAAATACGTTCACCCCAAAGGGAATGCCGAGCTTGTCGAACACCAGCGCCTGCAGCACAATGGCTACCACCAGCAGGCGAATGGCCGACCCGAGAAGGCGGGAGAGGAGAAAAAACGAGGCGCCGGTTTTGTAGCTGTGGCGCCCAAATCGCTTATGCAGGTAGGCGTATATGGAGGTAAGCCCCAAGCCGTAGTAGAGCGGGAGGAGCACCTGCGCCACCACCACGTAGCCCACCACAAAGCCCAGCACCATTTGGATGTACGAAAAGTGGCTTGCCCCCACCATGCCGGGCACCGAAATAAACGTTACCCCCGAAATGCTCGACCCCACCATGCCAAAGGCAATGACGTACCACGCCGTTTTGCGGTTGCCTAGGTAGAACGAGTCTGCCCGCACGCGCCGCGTGGTGAGCCACGAAATGAGCACCAGAATGGCAAAGTAGGCGCCTACAACGCCAAGAATTACGTATGGAGAATCGAGCTTCAGATTACATCAATTTTAGCGAATAAGTGCGGCAAAGATAGGTTTTTTTCAGCAATGCACAATATTGTGCGCCGCCCGACCCGGAAATCAGCACAAAAGCATCTAAAAATTCAAGAAATTCCCCTTAGCCTATCCTCAAACGCGCTAAGGGCAGCCTTGGCTCCCTCGCCCATGGAGATGATGATTTGCTTGTAGGGCACGCTGGTAACGTCGCCGGCAGCGTAAATGCCGTGCTGATTGGTGCGGCAGTGCGCGTCAACCTCCACCTCTCCGGCGCGATTGGTCGCCACAAGGCCTTTGAGCGTGGCGCTGTTGGCGGACAAACCTATCTGCACAAAAACGCCGTCCAGCTCCACCACGCGCTCCTCCTCCGTTTGGCGGTTTTTAACGCGGACGCCCGTAACTTTTTCGCCATTGCCAACAATTTCCAGCGTTTGCATCGCCGTGAATATTTCGACGTTCGGCAAGCCTTTGGCTTTTTCCTGCAACACCTTGTCGGCTTTCAGCTCGTCCAAAAACTCAAACACGGTTACCTTGGCGCAAATTCCCGCAAGGTCGATGGCAGCCTCTACGCCGGAGTTTCCGCCGCCCACTACGGCAACGCGCTTGCCCTTGTAGAACGGCCCGTCGCAGTGCGGGCAAAAGGCAACGCCGCGCCCAATGTACTCCTGCTCTCCGGCGACGCTGAGCCTGCGCCAGCTCGCCCCGGTAGCCACAATGAGCGCCGGCGCGGTAAATTTTTCGCCTCCCGCTACCGAGACCACCTTTTCGCGGCCGTCAAGCTCTACCTTCTCCACCTTGCGGTACTCCAGCAAATCGACAGCGTAGGCCTGTACATGGGCTTTTAAATCCGCCGCCAGCTGCTCGCCGGTGGTGTGGGGAACGGAAATCAGGTTTTCGATACCGACCGTTTCCTTCACCTGCCCTCCTATACGCTCCGCCAGCACGGCCACCTTCAGGCCTTTTCGCGCGGAGTAGATAGCCGCCGCGCTGCCGGCGGGGCCTGCGCCAACGACAATCACGTCGTACTTCTTTGCAGCGGCGTCGCCCTTGGCGGCGCTCACGCCGTAGCGGGCCTCCAGCTTGCCGAGCAGCTCGCCAAAGTCGGCTCTGCCGGTGTGCAGCAGCTCGCCGTCGGCAAAAACGGAGGGAACTGCCTGTATTTTCAAAGCGTTTGCCTCTTCCTGATGCAGCGCACCGTCCACCATTTCGTGGCGAATATTTGCGCTCAGTATCGCCATGAGGTTGAGCGCCTGCACCACGTCGGGGCAGCTGGTGCAGGTGAGGGAGACGTAGGTTGTGAGGCGGATGTCGCCCTTCAGCGCCTTCACGCGGTTGCAGATGCTTTCGTCGGGGATGTTTTTTCCTTTCCCGTCGCTGTTCAGTATCGCCATTAGCAAGGAGGTGAACTCATGGCCGTTGGGCACGCCCCGAAATGTGACGCCGGTGGGGTTTCCGTTTTTTAGCAGCGAAAACTCCAGCGTGTCGCCTTCCTTTACGCTGCACGAAATTTTGCCGGACGAAGTCGCCGCCACGTCGCCCAGCAGCACCAGCAGCTCCTCGCGGCTTTCGTGCTGCGCCGGAGCGGTAACGTCCAGCGTATAATTTGCCTGCAAATCTGCGAATATGCCTCGCAGCTGACTTTTTAATGATGAATCTAACATGGGAGTAAAAAACTAAGAATTAAAAATTAAAAAAAAATAAGAGCTAAGATTGGAGATAGAAATTTTTTCTTCCGCCAAGTCTTAACTCTTCGCTTTTAGCTCTTCGCTTATCAGAGTTTTCCTACCAGATCAATGCTTGGCTTCAGGGTGGCGTCGCCTTTTTTCCACTTGGCGGGGCAAACTTCGTTGGGGTGGCTTGCCACAAACTGTGCAGCCTCTACCTTTCGCAGCAGCTCGTCGGCGTTGCGCCCGATGCCGTTGTCGTGAATTTCGGCAATCTTGATTTGCCCTTCCGGGTTCACCAAAAAGGTGCCGCGATACGCCAAGCCTTCCTCCTCAATCAGCACGCCAAAGGCGCGGCTCAAGCTGCCGGTGTGGTCTGCCAGCATCGGATACTTGATTTTTCGGATGGTTTCGGAGGCGTCGTGCCACGCCTTGTGCACAAAGTGCGAATCGGTGCTCACGGCGTAAACCTCCACGCCCAGCTCCTGAAGCTTGGCATACTTATCGGCCATGTCGCCCA
>JAISLN010000084.1 GCA_031290835.1 Prevotellaceae bacterium | reverse complement strand
CTGTAAATCCTTCTCACACCCCGCTTCGCTGCAAGATTTGTGCGCTGTGGCGCACCGATTTTTTGAGCCACGTCAGCAGCAGCTCCTCCCTTTCTTCGTCGCCCAGCTGCCACGCAATGCCTTGCTGCCGCAGCTTTTGCGCCAGCTGCCGCAGCACAATGGCGGCGCACACCGACAGGTTGAGGCTCTCCACAAAGCCGTACATGGGCACCGTTACGAGTTCGTCGGCGGCGGCCATTGCCGCGTCGGAGAGCCCCGTGTATTCGGCGCCAAACATTATCGCCGCTTTACCCTTTGTCAGGTCGAGGTCGTCGAGGAGCGTGCAGCGACTCTTGTGCGGCGTGGTTGCCACCAGCCGGTAGCCGCTTTTGCGCAGGCGCTCCACAGCTGCCGTCAGGGGTTGCGCGTGCTGCCTGCCGTACTTGCGCAGGGTGAGCCACTTTTCGCTGCCCATGGCAACGTCGCGGCAGGGCGCAAAGCGGTTGCGCTGCTCCACGATGTGCACGTCCTGCACGCCGAAGGCGTCGCACGATCGCAGCACCGCGCTTGCGTTTTGGGGCTGAAAAATATCCTCGAGGCATACCGTGACGTAGCGCGTACGCTCCTGCAGCGCATGGCGCAGCTGCTCCACGCGGGCTTCGGTGGCGCAGGCTGCAAGGACGGATATAGCTTGGCGGAGAGGCGTCATGGCGTGAGGCTTCGCAACAAAAAAGGGAAACCTTTCGATTCCCCTGTTTTGGCAAAAGCCATTCTTTACTTTTTTTAGAAAGAAAGGCTGCCGCCGGCCTTGAACTTGGCCACTTTCTTTGCCTTAATCTTGATAGGCTCACCCGTGCGGGGATTACGACCTGTGCGGGCGCTGCGCTGCGAAACGCTGAAAGTTCCAAAGCCAACAAGAGCAATCTTGTCGCCTTTCTTCAAAGATTTGGCTACCACCTCCGTAAAAGCATCCAATGCACGCTTTGCATCAGCTTTTGTTAAGCTTGCTTTGCCAGCAATAGCATCAACCAATTGAGCTTTGTTCATGATATTTGTTTTTAGAAATTTAAAAAAATGTGATTAAAACTCGCGTATAAAAAAACGCCTTCAAAAGTACACGTATTTACCTGAACTTCCAAATTTTTTTGCTGTTTTTTTTGAGTATTTTCGTCATTTTTAGGCCATTTCGCCGCTCATTGCGGTGTAAATTTCTAACGTTCAGCCGGTTGCATAATACGCTTGCAGTGAAGAAAATATCAACAATTTTGCGATTTTTTGTTGATATTATTAGCGTTGATGGGTTTTGGCGCTGCGCAGCCACAATTTTACGCCCCAAAGCTGGGCATTACTCCATCACTATCACGTCTTTTGCCCTGCTTTTGGGGGTTACTTTCAGCCGCTCTACTTTTCCGTTTTTCAGGATGGCCTCCACCGTTGTTCCGTAGGGTGCGCGGAGCTTGAAGTGCACATCCCAGCTGCGGCGCCACGCGGGGAAGAGGTAAATTTTTGTGCCTACGGTTTGCAGCAGCATTTCCTGCAGGCCAATCATTCCGGCTCCTCCCCAGCAGTGGTCGGGCGTCCAGTCAAAGCCCGGCCCCCAGAAGGAGGGGAAGCGGCGCTCGGCGTTGCCCAGCTTTTTCAGGCAGAGCTCGGCGGCTTCGTCGGTAAGCCCAAGCCTTGCGGCAAAGATGTTGTCCTGCTTCCACCCCACGTGGCTGCGGAACTTCAGCGCGTCGGGGTCGTGGAGGTAGGTGTTGCGGGCAACGTCGAGGTCGGGCAGCCCAACGCCGTAAATTCCCCACGGGAACACCGGGTAGAGCTGCGGCGCTTCGGTATTGTTGACGCGCTCCCAGAGCTTTGCCGGCGCAATGGCGGCGCGTCCGTCAAGCTTTCGGAGGGTGATGGGGGGCACGGCGACGAGCATTGCGCTCCACTCCTCCTTTTTTTGCGGTGGCATCAGGTTGTCGGGCAAGGCGATAAGCCCCTCCAAAATTGTTTGCAGCGCGGCAATGGTGCTCGTGGCGTTGTGCGCCATTTTGTAGGTTTCGCACGCCGAGCCCGGGTATAAAATCAGCTGGTTGTTTTCGTCCAGCGCTTTTTGTCCGCGCTGCAGGGCAAGGTAGCGGTAGTGCTCGTTGAAAAATCGGAGGCAGCTCTCGATGAGCGGAATGTAGGCGGCAATATCGCTGCCGGCGTACCGGCGGAGCTCCAGCATCATGAAGCAAAATTCGAGCGCCGTATCCCACTGATACTCAAGCCATGCGTTATACTCAACGCCTTTGTCGAAAAATTCGGGTCGCTTCCAGCCGTATTCGCTGCAATTTGGCAGCCCAAAATTTTCGATTTGCTCGGCGAAGCATGCTCCTCCGTGGTTCCAGTACACCTTGCTGCGCAATTCGGCGTTAGGGAGCAAATTTAGGTAAAAATCGAGCTGCGGCTTCATCATATCAAAATCGCCGCTGCGCAGCATGGGGAAGTAAACCAGCCGCTGGTTTTGCGCCGTAAACGTGCCGCCTCCCCACGCGCGGTGGTCGGGGGTGAAGCTTTGCAGCGAATCAACGTAGCACGGGTCGTAGGTAAAAAGTCCGCCGTTGAACTTAGTGGGGTATTTTCCAAAGGCGTTGCAGCCCAGCTGATAGCGAAACAGCTGATAGTTGCGCCCTGCTTGCCACTGCGGCGCGGCGCTGCTGTCGGGGGAGATGAAGATGTAGCTGCGCTCCCAAAAATTTTTCCACCAGCTGCGCGAAGTTTTTTGCGCGGTTTTTTCCCGCTTTTTTGCCTTCTGCACAATGCTGTCCAGGCCGTTTTTCCACTCCTCTGCAGTGGAGGTTTGCGCCACGTGCAGGGCAAGCTCCACTTGGTGCTGCCGGCTTGGGGCGGCGCTTTGCAGCGCGTATCCCCGAAAATCCGTTCCGGCGTACTGTCCGCCGTAAGCTCCTGCGGCAACCATTTTTTTGCCCTGCATAACGCCGCCAAAGGTGCGGTTGGTAACGGGGTTGAGCATCACGTGCCGGAAAATTTCCAGGCCTTGCTGGCGCACCGTTACGTCAAAAATGTTGGGGGAGCGGTTGCGGTGAAAAAACAGCGCACGGTTGTCGGCAAGGGCAACGCTGTCTTTGTGCAGCATTACCGTCCCCTGCGGCGCCCACTTGTAGGAGTTGGCGTTGTTGGCCTTGCCCGTGAGCCTGCGGTCTGCGTGGCGCCACGTTTCGTATCCGGCCACCAGCTTTAGGGGCTTGCTGCTCCGCACGTCCACGTGCACTACCGGACAAAAAACGTCCACCCATATCGCCACCTCTGCGGCAAGGGTGCTGTTGCTTCCGGTGATTTTTACGTAGCCCTCCTGCAGGAGTAGCTCTTGCTTAAATGTTCCGTTTTGAAAAGGGTTGGGGTCGAAGCTCAGCCGCACCCGCCCCAGCTTGAGAAAAGCGTTGTTTTCGTCGAACGTACCGCTGCGCGAGATGTAGAAAAGTATTTCGTTGTTTTCCGTCCAGACGTTAAGCCCTACGTCGCCTCCTCCGCAGGGCATGGATTCCGAAGAGTTTTTGCTCTGCGTGAGCCACGCCACGTTGTATTGTTGCAGGGCGTTTTCGGCGTATGCTCCGGCGCTGCAAAGCCACGCCAGCGCGGCAGCGTGCAGAATTTTTTTTGTGCGCATCACAGCACCATTTCCACCGCGCCGCTCACGCTTGCCCTTATTATGCCCCGCTTGCTGCCGCGAATGAAGCTGAGGATTGCGTCGCGCTCTTCGCCGGCGGGCAGCTTGTCTATTTCCTCGCAGGCCTGCGTAACGTTGAGCTTGCTTTGGTAGAGGATGCGGTATACGTCGTGAATTTTTTCTACTTGCGCTGCGGTGTAGCCTCTTCGGCGCAGGCCTATTACGTTGACCCCGCCGTACACCAGCGGTTCGTGCCCGGCAATCGCGTATGGCGGCACGTCTTTGCCGATTCTCGATCCGCCCGAAATCATGGCGTGCTCTCCGATGCGCACAAACTGATGCGCCAGCGCTCCTCCGCCGATAATAGCCCAGTCGCCCACCTCCAGCTCGCCCGCCAGACCTACGTATCCCGCCAGAATAACGTTGCTGCCTATGCGGCAGTCGTGCGCTATGTGCACGTACGACATCACGAGGGTGTTGCTGCCCACCACCGTTCGCAGCTTGCCGCTTGCCGCCGTGCCGCGATTTACGGTTACGTACTCGCGAATGGTGGTGTTGTCGCCTATTTCGGCGGTAGAAAATTCGCCCTTGAACTTCAAATCCTGCGGCTCGCCGGCAATCACGGAGCCCGGGTATATTTTGCAATTTTTGCCTATGCGCGTTCCGTTCATCAGCACGGCGTTTGCGCCTATCCATGTGCCGTCGCCCACAACCACGTCCTTGTGGACGGTTGCAAAAGGCTCTATCACTACGTTTGCGCCTATCTTGGCTTCGGGGTGAACGTTATTTATCATGGTTTTTGGGGGAATCAAAGTTTTGAAAAATTCGTCAAAAAAAAAGCGCCTACCTGTTTCTTGTTATTTGCGCCAGCAAGTCGCTTTCGGTGGCGAGGGTGTTGCCTACAAACGCCTGCGCCTGCATGTGCACCAGCCCGCGGCGAATAGGCTCTACCAGCTTGAGGCAGAGCAGCAGCGTATCGCCGGGCACTACCATTCGCTTGAACTTTACGCCTTCCATCTTCAGAAAGTAGGTGCTGTAGTGCTCCGGGTCGGGCACGGTGCTGAGCGCCAAAATTCCGCCGCACTGCGCCAAGGCCTCTATGATGAGCACGCCGGGCATCACCGGCTCGTCGGGGAAGTGGCCGATAAAGAACGGCTCGTTCATCGTTACGTTCTTCACGCCCACCACCGATTCGGCGTCCATGCTGATAATTTTATCCACCAGCAGGAAAGGCGGGCGGTGCGGCAGCAGCTTTTTGATTTGGTTAATGTCGTACAGCGGCGGCTCGTTGGGGTCGTACTTCGGCGCAACATGCTTGCTGTTTTGCTTTTTGATAATTTTGCGGAGCTCTTTGGCAAACTCCGTGTTGGCTTGGTGTCCGGGGCGGGTGGCAATAATTTTTCCCTTGATGGGGGCGCCCACCAGCATGAGGTCGCCCGCGAGGTCGAGCAGCTTGTGCCGCGCCGGCTCGTTGGCAAAGCGCAGTTCGAGGTTGTTGAGGTAGCCTTCGGGGAGGCGCGCTATGCTTGGCTTGTTGAACAGGTGCGCCACGCGATCTACGTCGCTTTGCGTAACCTCCTGCTCCACTATCACGATGGCGTTGTCCACGTCGCCGCCCTTTATCAGGTTATTTTGGCGCAGAAGCTCCAGCTCATGGAAAAAGACAAACGTGCGGCAGGGCGCAATTTGCGTAGGTATTTCGTCCGCCGAGCTGATGGCGGCGTACTGACACCCCAGCACTTTGGAGCCAAAGTCGATGTTGACGTTGACGCTGAAGTGGTCGTCGGGGTAGAGCGCTATTTCGGCGTTCTTTTTTTCGTTGCGCAGCACAATTTTTTCCGTTACCTCAAAGTAGGTTCGCTTTTCGGGCAGCTCTTCAAGCACATCCTTGAGGCGCTCCACGTACTTCAGGGCGCTTCCGTCCATGATGGGCGCTTCGGGCGCGTTGATGCGTATCAGCGCGTTGTCGATGCCCAGGCCAAAGAGCGCCGCCATAACGTGCTCAATGGTGCTTACCTTTACGCCGTTGTGGTCGAGCGTGGTGCCCCTCGAGGTGTCGGTAACGTAGTCGGCAAGGGCGCTTACCACAGGTGCGCCCTCCAAGTCCACGCGCTGAAACTTTATTCCGTGGTTGGCGGCGGCAGGGCAAACGGTCATTTCTACCTGTAAACCTGTGTGTAAGCCTTTTCCGGTAAAGGTAACTTCCTTATTTATAGTACGTTGATTGATTTGCATACGGTTAAATTAGTACAAAACGGTTACAAAGGTAATAAAAAAACATTTAAATTACCAAATTGTTTTAACAATACATTAATATACAGCTGATTATATCGGCCGCTTTTAACATCGCTAACGCTGATTCTCGATTTTTATTTTGCCGCCTTCCGTTAGGTTTTACTTTTGATATTGCTGATTTCCTGCTCCAGCTGCTGCACCTTTTTCTGCAAGTCGGGCAAGTTTCTAAACACTACGTGGCTTCGGCGGTACAGGCCTATCGGCATGTTGGGGAATCCCATGTGGGTTTCGTTGTCCTTAATGTTGCTCGCCACGCCGGCACGCGCCGTGAGCGACACGTTGTTGCCCACGGTGAGGTGGCCTATCACGCCCGACTGCCCGCCAAACATGCAGCCTTCGCCGATTTTGGTTGAGCCGGCAATTCCCGTAAGGGCGGCCATCACGGTATTTTTTCCCACCTCCACGTTGTGGGCTATGTGCACAAGGTTGTCCAGCTTTACCCCGCGGTGAATGACGGTAGATCCCATCGTGGCGCGGTCTATGCAGGTGTTGGCGCCTACCTCCACGTCATCCTCCAGCACCACGTTGCCTATTTGGGGGATTTTTTTGTAGCGCTTGTTTTCGTCGGGGGCAAACCCAAATCCGTCGGAGCCAATCACCGCGCCGGCGTGCAGGATGCAGCTATTCCCCACGTGGCAGCCCGCGTAGATGGTAACGCCCGGGTAGAGTATGCAGCTGTCGCCAACGGTGGCGTTGTTGCCGATGTACACGCGCGGAAAAATTTTTACGTTGTTGCCCACCTTGGCGCCCTTGGCGATGTAGGCAAACGCGCCGATGTAGCAATTTTTGCCCACCTTGGCTCGCCACGACACGCGCGAGGGGTACTCGCGTCCGCGCCGCTGCACTGCGTTCAGCGTGGCGTAAATGTCCAGCAGCGTGGCGATGCCGCGATACGCATCATCTACCCACACCACGGCGCAGCTCGGTGGCTGCCGCAGCTTGAACGATTTGCTCACCACGGCAATGCCCGCGCCGGTTGTGTAGAGGTAGCTCTCGTACTTGGGGTTGGCCAAAAAGCAAAGCGTATTTTGAGTTGCCTGCTCTATGCGGGCAAATCCCGACACTTTTGTATCGGGGTTGCCCTCTACTTCGCCGTTCAAATACGTGGCGATTTCGCGTGCTGATAGCTCCATATTATTTTAGAATTTAAATTTACAGAATGAAGAATTTAATTTACAGAATTACAAAATTTACAGAATTTACAAATTTACAGAATTTACAGAATTTACAAATTTACAGAATTTACAAATTTACAGAATTACAAAATTTACAGAATTTACAAATTTACAGAATTACAAAATTTACAGAATTTACAGAATTACAAAATTTACAGAATTTACAGAATTGCAAAATTTACAGAATTTACAGGTAAAAAACTCTGTGGCTCTCTGTGGAACTCTGTGTAGCTCTGTGTAATAAAAACACAACACAGAAAAGCACAGATTTCTTGTGCGCCCTTCTCCAACAGGATTAAATAATTTTTGAGTAGAACTGCACCACGTAGGTGAGCGCCACGAGCACGAAAAAGAAAAAACCCGCCAAGCGCCTATACTTGGTGAGGGTGAGAAAATTTGCGATGAGCACGCTTGCCGGAACAGCCATCAGCGGGAGCAAAAACATGGAGCCGGAGGGGAGCGCCGCCATCACCGCCAGCATGATAAAAAACGTCCACACAAACAGCATGTGGATTTTTTTCACCTTAACCCGCGAGGTAAGCAGCCCGCGCAAAAGCATGGACATGGCCAGCACTACCAGCAGCAGCAGGTACAAGAGGTAAGTCCACTCTACCACGCGCCCGTTTTCGAAAATCCAGTCGGACGAAGCAAAAAGGCAATCGTAAAGCCGGTGAAAAAGGATAAATCCATCGCCATTGCTAAAAAAAATCGCCGTAAATGCGTAGAGGTAGGGCAGCGCCGCGCCGCAGAGGGCAATCACCCACTCGCGCCACGCCACGGGCGAGCACAGCAGCGGCAATGCTATGGGCAAAATGAGGAGCAAAAAGACGGCCGAAGCCGAAAACAGCGAGGCTAAGGAAAGAAACATGGCCGCCAAAAATATGGAGGCAAATATCCGCTTGTTGAGGTACACCCTAAACAGCAAAAACAGCCCCGCCATGAAGCACAGCGCGGCAACGTACGAGCCGTTCATGCACTTTTGTATGGGAAATGCGGAGCAAATGAGCACAAACACAAATGGCGGAAAGTATATTTGCTCCGGCGCAAAAAAATGCTTTCCGCTCAACCTGATGAGCATTCCCGCCAGCAGGTACATGGTCAGAAACGCCGCAATGGTTGATAGCAGCGGGCTCAGCTCCACCAGCCCCATGAGGTATTGCTCAAGCGGCATCATGGGGATGTCGTCCTTGACCTGCATTGGCTCGGCAAAGCTTGATTCCCACAGCGAAAGCGCAATGAGCAGGTTGATGATGAAGACGGCCGCAGCAGATTTCTTGTTAAAGATGCCAAACATAACCGATGGATTTTAAATGGCTATTTCCGTACTTAAGATTCGCTTTATTACCGTTTGCGCGCTCACCACGCGGTTGGCGGCTTCGGGGATAACAAGGCTCTGCGGGCTTTCTATCACGTCGTCGGTTACAATCATGTTGCGGCGCACGGGCAGGCAGTGCATGAAGTAGGCGTTGTTGGTGAGCGCCATTTTTTCGGCATCCACCGTCCAAGCCCTGTCCCGGCTCAGCACTTTTCCGTAGCTGCTGCCGGCGTATGCCGCCCAATTCTTGGCGTAGATAAAGTCGGCGCCTTCAAAAGCTTTGCGCTGGTCGTACTCCACCGTTGCCTTGCCCACAAAGGCGGGGTCGAGCTCGTAGCCTTCGGGGTGGGTGATGACAAAATCGTAGCCCGCCGCGTTCATCCACTCGGCAAAGGAGTTGGGCACCGCCTGCGGCAGCGCGCGCGGATGGGGCGCCCACGTGAGCACCACCCTGGGGCGGGCGGTTTTTTTGTACTCCTCAATGGTTATCAGGTCGGCGAAGCTTTGCAGCGGGTGGCGCGTTGCGGCCTCCATGCTCACCACCGGCTTTCCGGAGTATTTTATGAACTGGTTGAGCAGCACCTCCCGGTAGTCCGTATCTTTACTCTCAAATCGGGCAAACGAGCGCACGCCAATTACGTCGCAGTAGCAGCCCATGACGGGAATAGCTTCGAGGATGTGCTCCGGCTTGTCGCCGTCCATGACTACGCCGCGCTCCGTTTCCAACTTCCACGCGCCCTGGTTTACGTCGAGCACAATGGCGTTCATGCCAAGGTTGAGCGCCGCTTTTTGGGTGCTGAGGCGCGTGCGCAGGCTGGAGTCAAAAAAAATGAGCAGCATGGTTTTGTTTTTGCCCAAGGTATCCCACCTAAAGGGCGTTTTTTTGACCTCAAACGCTTCTTTTACAGCGACCTCTAAATCGCCAATGTCGTGCACACAGGTAAAATGCTTCATAGCTACCAACAGATATTTAGTTTCATAAAGCTACAAAGGTAAACTTTTTTTATGTATTTTTGCCGTCCCGATATGCTTTCGCACGGAAGAAAATCGCGCATATTGCATATCAACTTTACTGCAACCATAAAAATATATAGCCTTGAATATAAAAATCAGCATCGCCGAAGGGGAGCACGCCGTGTACGCCCCGCGCATTTGCGAGCTCATCAACGAGTCGGCCAAGCAGCGCGGAACGGGTATTGCCTCGCGCACGCCGGAGTACGTTGCGCAAAAAATTCTCGACGGCAAAGCCGTCATTGCCGTTGACGTTGACGCCAACGAGGTGGTAGGCTTTAGCTATATAGAAACGTGGGGGCACGGCAAGTTTGTTGCCAACTCGGGGCTTATTGTTAACCCCGAATACCGGCACATGGGGCTGGCGTACAAAATCAAGAAAAAGATTTTCAACCTTAGCCGCAAAAAATTTCCGCAGGCCCGCATTTTTGGCATCACCACCGGCTTGGCCGTGATGAAAATCAACTCGTCGCTGGGGTACGTGCCGGTTACCTTTTCGGAGCTCACCGACGACGAGGAGTTTTGGAGCGGCTGCAAGGGCTGCCGCAACTACGACATCCTGCAGCGCAACAGCTGCAAAATGTGCCTCTGCATCGGGATGCTGTACGACCCCAAGAAGCACCAAAGCCTGTGGCAGCACACCGTTGACTTTATCCGCCGGAACAACCTGCGCGCGCAGCGGCTGCGCTTCCGCTGGTGGATGCGCAACAGAAGGGCGAAGCAAAAAAAGCTGCGGGCCGAAACCTGAGAAACGG
>JAISLN010000083.1 GCA_031290835.1 Prevotellaceae bacterium | reverse complement strand
ACTTCTTCCGCTTCTTTTTTGGGGTCAAGCGCCGCGCTGGCTTAGCAGCAGCGGTCGGGGCGCTGCATTTCCCGAAAGCGTTTACGCTACGGGGTTTGCGGTGGGCAACGTTCGCCCCGACGAAACGGCTCAAACCGCCATGGAGCGGCTGAAAAAGGAGGCGCAGGGCTTGCTCTCGGACGGCATCCGCGTAAAGGTCGAGAGCGAGCGCAAGTCGTACAGCGCGAGCGCAAGCGTAAACGACTCGGAGGAGCTCAGCGCCCGCTTTGAGTCGGCGGTAAAAACCTCCTCTGCCGCAGAAATTGTGGGCGTAAAGACCGAAGCCTACTTCAGCGAAACCGAAAGCATGGTTTACGCCATTGCCTACGCCAAAAGGCAGGAGCTGGCGAGCTACTATCAGGCCGACGTCACGCTTGACATTCAGCGCATAGAGGGAGCATTCAAAACGGCGTTGCAGCTGGAAAAGCAAGGCTCAAAGGCGGCGGCGCGCAAGCAGTACGAAGAGGCCATCCCGCTACTGGCAAAGGTAAACCACGCGCAGGAGATGCTGATAGCGCTCAGCAAGGGTAGCAGCGCCGAGGGCTTGCAGCAAGAGCGCACCGAGGCGCTCTTTGGCGAGCTGCGGCTGGCGCTCACAAGGCTGGAGCGAAGCGTTTCGGTTTTTGTTGAGAGCAGCGAAGATATTTTCGGGCAAAAAAGCACCTCAATCGTTGCCAACAAGCTGAAGGCTGCGCTGGCCAAAAAGAGCAGCTGCACCTTCACCGGCGATGCTTCGCAAAGCGACTTCAAGCTGATCATCAACGCCGGTACGCGCAAAATCGGCGAGCCAAGCTCCTCGCTCGTATTTTGCTACGCAGATGTAACGGTGGAGCTGGTGGACAGCTACACCGGGCAAAGCGTCTATCAGGACGAAATTTCCCAAAAAGGCGGCTCTACCTCCTACGAGCGCGCCGGAAGGCAAGCCTGCGAGGACGCAGCCCCCAAAATAGCCGAAAAGCTCATCCCCTGGGTAAAAGAAAAATAGTAGCGTATGGCAAGCACGAGGCAAATACTGATTTTACTACTTACCTTTTTGTACGTTGGGGCGGCCTGCGGGCAAAAAAAGAAGGTGGCCATGCTGGAGCCAACCAT
Source organism: Prevotellaceae bacterium (assembly GCA_031290835.1). Lineage (GTDB taxonomy): Bacteria > Bacteroidota > Bacteroidia > Bacteroidales > UBA932 > JAITMY01. The sequence goes on along the minus strand of JAISLN010000083.1, from coordinate 2,577 downwards.
CAAGAGCGGGGAGGTAACGCTTTTGCAGAAAGAAATCATTCGCGGAGCGCTGGAGGAGGCGATTATCTCTACGCCCGGCTACGAAGCCATTACCCGCACAAGCCTCGACGCCATCAACAACGAGCTGACTTTTCAGCAGAGCGGCATGGTGGACGACGATCAGCGCAAGCGCATAGGGATGATGAGCGGCGCCGACCTCATTTGCGTGATACAGCTCACGGCCGAAGACAACGACCTCTACGTCAGCTGTTCGCTAATAGAAATAGAAAGCGGCAAAATCATCCGCACGGCCAACGAGCTTATTCACGGAACGTCCGGCGCAGCTATTCAGAAAAGCTGCAAGTACTTAGCCGAGAAGCTGACGAGCGCGGCGAGCGCAGCCGTTTCCCTTGACCCAAGTGTTCCGGAAATGGTGCAGGTGGCCGGCGGAAAATTCATGATGGGCTGCACCTCGGAGCAGGGCAACGTATGCGAGGAGGACGAGGTACCCGTGCGGCAAATTACCGTAAGCAGCTTCCAAATAAGCCGAACGGAGATAACCCACGAGCAGTACGTGCGGTTTTTGAACGAAAGCAACATTAGAACTACCGAAGCGTACAGCGACGGAAAGCTGATAGACGTGAACGCCCACGTGGAGAACACGGACGGCAAGTGGAGCGTTGTGGTGGGGTACGAGAGCTACCCGATGATTTACGTTTCGTGGTACGGAGCGAGCGCCTACTGTAGCTGGGCCGGCGGACGCCTGCCCACCGAAGCCGAGTGGGAGTACGCCGCGCGCGGCGGTAGCAAAAGCGCGGGGAGAAAGTACGCCGGCAGCAACATCATCAGCGACGTGGCATGGTTTGCCGGCAGCAGCGACAACCACATTCATCCGGTAGCCCAAAAAAAGCCAAACGAGCTGGGCTTGTTTGACATGAGCGGCAACGTGTGGGAGTGGTGCGCCGACTGGTACATCTCCAACTCCTACGCCGTGGAGCTGCCGGCCGACCTGACGGGCACCATCCGCGTGCTGCGCGGCGGCAGCTGGAACGACGAGGCAAACAACTGCCGTACCACCTACCGCTTCAACAACGTTCCCGAAAGCAGCTACGGAAACCTTGGCTTCCGGCTGGTCGTACCGGCGCCGAGCGAAGAGTGAGCAAAAGGTAGGAGCGGTGATGCTTTTGTTTGAGCTGTGATTTTTCTCCACCGTTAGCCGGATAAACGCTCAACATTTGATTATCAAATATTTACAAATAAATTACGTGCATATTAATGATGAAACTTTTTACCCTTTAAATTCATGAAGCCAATACTACTGCTAACCTGCGCCCTGATGCTCGGTGCGGCGCTGCAGGCTCAGGAAGCGCAACCCAAACCCGCCAAAAAGGTAGCCGTGCTGGAGCCTACCGCAACCAACAGCAACGTTACCACCATGCAAAAGGAAATCATTCGCGGAGCGCTGGAGGAAGCTATCACCAACATGCCCGGCTACGAAGCCTTTACGCGCACCAACATCGACGCCATTGTAAACGAAATCAACTTTCAGCAAAGCGGCATGGTGGACGACGATCAGCGCAAGCGCATAGGGATGATGAGCGGCGCCGAATACCTTTGCCTCTCGAAGCTCACCGTTGAGAACAACGAATTTTACATCTCCTGCTCGCTGGTAGAGGTGGAGAGCGGCCGCATAAGCCACACGGCCAACGAGCTAATGCCTACCACGCCGCGCACCGCCGTGCTGGAGGGGTGCAAGCGGCTGACCGAAAAGCTCATCGGCAGCAACGTTCCCGCTCGGGTCGTCAGGGACAACCTCCCCGAAATGGTGCAGATTACCGGAGGCGTTTTCACGATGGGCTGCCAAAAGGTGGAGTGTGAAAGCGACGAAAAACCTGCCCACCGCGTATCGCTCGACGGCTTCAGGTTGAGCAAAACGGAGGTTACCAACGGCCACTACGTAACCTTCTTGAACGACCGTAAAATTCGCGCCAACGGTCAGTACAGCGGCAACAAGTTGCTCGAGTGGACGCTGCCGGAGTCGCAGGTGGAGTACGTTGACGGGATATGGCGCGTAAAATCCGGCTTAGAGCACTACCCCATGGTGCACGTAACGTGGTACGGCGCCTACGAATACTGTAGCTGGGCGGGCGGGCGCTTGCCCACCGAGGCGGAGTGGGAGTACGCCGCGCGGGGCGGCAGCAAGGGCGGCAGCAGCAGGTACGCCGGCAGCAACGCGGGCGACGAGGTGATGTGGTTTGCCGAAAACAGCAACATGCGCTCTCACGCGGTGGGCGTAAAGCAGCCCAACGAGCTGGGCCTGCACGACATGAGCGGCAACGTGCGGGAGTGGTGCGCCGACTGGTGGTCGCCCGCCTACCCCGACGGCGAGCAAGCTAACCCTACCGGCGCCAAAACAGGCGCTTTTCGCGTGCTGCGCGGCGGCGCATGGAGCTACGAGGAGCCGGCGTGCCGCGTAACGTTTAGAGATTACTACTCGCCAAGCGGTAGCGGCAACAACTTCGGCTTCCGCCTGTGGCTACCGGGGGAATAATTTTCAGAATTTATAAATAAATAATTTACAGAATTTCAGAATTTACA
>JAISLN010000082.1 GCA_031290835.1 Prevotellaceae bacterium | reverse complement strand
CCGCCATCGACAACCTCGTGAAGGGCGCATCGGGGCAGGCGGTGCAGAACATGAACCTCATGCTTGGGCTTGACGAGACGGCAGGGCTGAAGCTGAAGCCAAGCGGTTTTTAGGTTCGCGCTCTTACTATTCTTCTCTTCTATTACACAGAGTTACACAGAGAGCCACAGAGAGCCACAGAGTTACAGAGAGGGACGCAGAGAGCCACAGAGTTACAGAGAGGGAGACAGAGGAGGTTGAGGGCTGTTAACGTTTTAAAATGTAAATTCTTTTTTGATAAGATTTTCTTAAATATAAAAAGTGGATATTTGCACATTGACTTAAAATTATGCTTTTTATTTTTTACTGCATCGTATCGTCCTTTGTTATTGCGTTCTTACTGCTGCCGATACTCATTGACGTGCTAACCAAGCAGCACTTGCTGGACATTGGCGGACGCCGAAAGATACACAAAGGTTTTATCCCCTCCATGGGGGGGATTGCTATTTTTATAGGCTTTCTTTTCTCCATAAGCGTTTGGATTCCGCTAAGCGATTTAGCCCACTACCGCTACCTCTACGCCGCCACAATCTTTATTTTCATAACGGGCTTGCGCGACGATTTTTTGCCGGTAAGTCCGGGCACCAAGCTGGCAACGCAGCTGCTGTCCGCCATCATGGTGGTATGGGGCGAAGGGTACATGGGTACGCGCATTACCTCGTTCGGCGGTTTTTTGGGCATTTACGAGCTGCCGCTGGTGGTTAGCTACGCGCTTAGCGTTTTTGTGATTATCGTCATCACCAACGCCTTTAACCTCATTGACGGGCTTGACGGGCTGGCGGGGCTAATTGGGCTTATAGCGTTCACCTTTTTAGCGGCATGGTTTATGCTGGTGCGCGACGGGCAAAACCACAGCTGGACAATGGCGCTGCTGCTCGTTGCGCTTATCGGCAGCGTGATAGCGTTTCTGTGCTACAACTGGCATCCCGCCTCCATTTTTATGGGCGATACCGGCTCGCTGCTGCTGGGCTTTATCTTCTCCGTTGCCATCATCAAATTTTTGCAAATTTCCGGCGACCCAAACTTTATAAGCGCCTACAAGTTCAGCGCTCCAATAAGCATGGCTGTTGCCTTTGCCATCATTCCGCTGTTCGATACGGGGCGTATTTTTTTGCTGCGCCTAAGTCAGGGGCGATCTCCTTTCATGCCCGACAAGCTGCACATTCACCACCTGCTGATGCGTATGGGGTTTGACCACTCGCAGGTGGCGCTGATTATGGGCGCAATATACGTGCTGCTGCTGCTGGGCACCTATCTGCTTGCAAAACATTTGTCCGACAACTTTCTTATTCCCATTCTTATACTTGTCTGCATAGGGTTGCATTTTTTACTCGACTACATCGTGAATTTTGTTTTTCAGTATCGCCGGCGCAAGCAGATGAAAGAGGAAAGTGTAGCGATAGCAAAATCCGATTCTGTTTTCATATAATACATAAACATTGCTGCTCACAAACCGGGTGAGCACTGAAATATTAGCGCGCCATTGAATATTTTTGACATAGACCTGTGGTACGAAATTTGGGTAACCATTACGCGCAACAAGATGCGAAGCCTGCTCACGGGCTTCGGCGTTTTTTGGGGTATCCTCATGCTGGTGATCATGCTGGGTTCGGGGACGGCGCTGGAAACCGGCGTGCTGCGCAACGTGGAAGGCTTTGCAACCAACACCGCTTTTTTCTTTAACGAACGGACGGGGAAGCCGTACAAGGGGTTTCGCAAGGGGCGCTACTGGAACATGCACAACGGCGACATTGAGGTCATCCGCAAAACGGTGGCAAGCGTCAAGTATGTTTCGCCCATGCTCTTTGGCGGCAGCGCCGAGGGCAACGTGGTGTACAACGACCGGGCAGGCGCATACAACGTGCGCGGCGTTCACCCCGACTACGCCAAGGTGGAGCAGCAGCGCTACCTCTTTGGGCGATTCGTAAACGATGTGGACATGCTGCAAAAGCGCAAGGTGTGCGTCATTGGGACGCGCGTGTACGAAGAATTTTTCAGGAAAGGAGAAAATCCGATTGGGCAGCATATCCGCGTAAAAGGCATCTACTTTCAAATTATTGGCGTTACCGACGGCGTGTCGGGCATACGGATTGGAGGACGCTCTTCGGAAACGGTATCCATTCCTTTCACCACCTTTCAGCAAGCCTACAATCAGGGCGACGTTGTGCACTTTTTGGGCGTTACCGCCAAAGATGGCGTCAACATTGAGCAAATGGAGCAGGAGGTAAAGGCGGTGCTGCGCGCGCAAAACAAAATCGCCCCCGACGACGAGCAGGCAACCGGCAGCTTCAACGTGGCGCGAACGTTCAAAATGTTCAGCTCGCTGTTTACGGGCGTCCGGTTGCTGGTGTGGTTTGTGGGCATCGGGACGCTGCTGGCGGGCATAGTGGGCGTGAGCAACATTATGCTGGTTACGGTGCGCGAGCGAACGCGCGAAATCGGCGTGCGCCGTGCGCTGGGAGCCAAGCCCTCGAAAATCGTCATGCAGATCATGGCGGAAAGCTTGCTGCTCACCTCGCTTGCGGGCTTAATAGGGCTGAGCGTGGGTGTAGGGCTGCTGGACGTTGTGGACACGGTACTGTCGGCAAACCCCAACCCCGATATGTTTTTTGTAAACCCCCGTATCGACTTCAGCGCGGCGATAAACGCCTCGGCGGTGCTATTGCTTAGCGGCCTGCTGGCGGGCGTTATCCCAACGTGGCGGGCGCTCAAGATAAAGGCCATTGACGCCATACGGGAGGAGTAGAAAAGGCAACAGCGTCGAACTTTCGGCGTAGAGCGGCGAAAAAAATCACATATATAATTGAGCTCAGGCAGTAGCTGCTTCAAGCCTGAACTTTGAAATTCTAAAATACGCAATTTATCATGAAAAAAATTATTCGAATCTTTTTTCTTGTCCTGCTGGGCTTGGTGGTGGTCTTGACCTTTGTTTTTCTGTGGAGAAAATCGAGGCCCAAAGAAGTTGTGTACGAAATTGTGTCGCCCACCGTTCGCACCATTGAGAACAAAACCGTGGCCACGGGCACGGTGGAGCCCCGCGACGAGGTGCTCATTAAGCCGCAAATCAACGGCATTATTTCGGAGCTCCACAAGGAGGCGGGTCAGCACATCACCACGGGCGAGGTGATTGCCAAGGTTAAGGTAATCCCCGAAATGTCGCAGCTGAGCGACGCAGAGTCCAACGTGCGGCAGCAGGAAATCAACCTTGAGTACGTGCAGCAGGTGTACGACCGCCAAAAGCAGCTCTACGAGCAGGGCGTAATTGCCAAGGAGGAGTTCCAAAAAACGGCAACCGACCTCACCAGCCAAGAGGAGTCGCTTGCGCAGGCGCGGGATAGGCTGAGCATCATCCGCGACGGAATTTCCAAAAAATCGGACTCGTACAGCACCACGCAGGTGCGCTCCACCATCACCGGCATGATTTTGGACGTTCCCGTAAAGGTGGGCAACTCCGTGATACAGTCCAACACGTTCAACGAGGGCACCACCATTGCCTCCGTTGCCGACATGGGCGACATGATTTTTCGGGGCAAGGTTGACGAAACCGACGTGGGCAAGGTGCGTGAGGGCATGAACATTACGCTCACGATAGGAGCGCTCGAAAATATAAAATTCAACGCCAAGCTCGAGTACATTTCGCCAAAAGGCGTGGAGGAAAACGGCGCCATCATGTTTGAGATAAAAGCCGCCGCCAAAATTCCGCAAAACGTGTACGTTCGCGCCGGCTACAGCGCCAACGCCGAAATTGTGCTGAGCCGCGCCGACAGCGTGCTAAGCATCCCCGAAAGCTGCATTGAGTTTAGCAACGACAGCGCGTTTGTGCAGGCGCTCAAAACCGAAACGCCCAAGCAGAAGTTCGAAAAGCGCTTTGTGGTGGTGGGGCTTTCCGACGGCATCAACATGGAGGTAAAAGCGGGGCTGACAAAGGACGAAAAGGTGCGCGGAAGCGCAAAAACGGATATAAAAATGTAGGTTCTGCACGAAAAAGATAAATCTGATGAAAAAAACATTTGTATGCATAGCCACCCTTCTTTTGTGCTGCCGCATAGCCGCGCAGGTGCAGGCGTGGACATTAGAGAAGTGCATAGCGCACGCCATTGCCAACAACCTGAGCATAAAAATGGAGGCCATCAGCTACGAGGCAAAGGAGATAGAGCTGCACACGGCAAAGCACAGCCGGCTGCCCAACCTTAGCGCCGACGCCGGTCAGTCGTTGTCGTTCGGCAGAGCGGAGGATAATACCGGTATTATTTCCAAACAGAAAACGTCGTCCACCACGTCTTTCTCCGTTTCGTCGAGCATGCCGCTCTTCACCGGATTTCAGATAACCAACGAAGTAAAGGTGCGGCAGTACGGCGTAAAGGCGGCGGCGGAGTCGCTCAACAGGGCTAAGGAAAACATTGCCGTGGCGGTGGCGCGCGCCTTTCTGGACGTGCTGCTGAAGAAAGAAATCTACAAGATAAGCGAGGAAACGATGCGCTTCACGTCGGAAAACGTGAAGAAAACCGAAATCATGGTCAACGCCGGCAACGTGCCGCTGGCGCAGCTCTACGAAATAAAGTCGCAGTACGCCTCCGACGAAGCCCGCGTAACCTCCGCCGGAAACGACGTGAGCTTGAGCCTGCTCACCCTTGGGCAGCTGCTGGAGCTGTCCGATTTGAGCCGCTTCGACATAGAGCTCCCCAACGGGCTCGACAGCGCTGCGCTGGGGATGGAGGACGCCATTCCGTCGTCCGAAAAAATTTACGGCGAAGCCCTCGCGGTAAAACCGCAAATTCGCGAAGCTGAGCTGCAGCTCGAGGGGAGCAAATACTCGCTCAAGGTTGCCGAAGCCGGCTACTATCCACAGCTCAGCCTCAGCATGGGCATAAGCGACCGCTACTTTCGCGCCAACAATCTCAACGATAACTTTGCTACACAGCTGGGCGAGAATTTGCAGGAAAACGTAGGGCTGTCGCTGCGCATACCGGTGTTCAACCGCTTTGCGACGAAGAACAGCGTGCGCACGGCGCAGATCAACATCAGCAACCGGCAGCTGGCGCTGGAGGACGTGAAGAAAACGCTGTACAAGGAAATTCAGCAGGCGTACCACAGCGCTGTGGCGGCGCAGAAAAGCTACCGCGCCGCGCAAAAATCGGTCGAAGCCGCCCGCGAAGCGTTTCGCTACGCCGAGTCCAAATACCAAACCGGCAAGTCGAGCGTGTACGAGCTCACCGAAGCCAAAACAACATTTGCGCGTAGCCTCTCCGAAGAATCGCAGGCAAAGTTCAGCTACATTTTTGCCACCAAAATTTTGGATTTTTACAGCGGAAAAGCAATAGAGCTGTAAGAGAGGTTGACATGTCAGCTGTTCATTTTTTTGCCCCTGCTTGCCATTTTCTCAATAGCGTAAAGGAGGCACGCATAATTTTTCCCCGAAATATTCCTGTACTGCATTTCGTATAGTAAATGCTTGTAGAAGTGAGGGTCGATAGCATCAAAAACATTCAAGTTCAGGAACGAGAAACCGACAAAAATGGCAAATGACGAATTAATAAACAAAAGTTCTTTTGTAATTTCCTTATTGGGAAGTAGCTGAATTGGACGTATTTTTGAAATCCATTTGATTATGTAGGCGCCTTGCTTATGGTCATCCGCTCTCTCCGAGTGAGAATACAATTTATATTTATATATGTCATCAAAGTATGAGCCGACCACGATAAGCAATAAAGCATCGTTTAAATAAGCTGAGGAATTGCTACACGGATCATCTTCCATAAAAACATCGTACAACTTTTTGATTGTATCAAATCGTTTACGCTCTTGTTGGGCTCGCTCCTCAGAAATAGAACGCTGTAATTCCATTTCCAAGTCTTTGATTTTTTTAGCATTCATAATGCAAACAAAAATTAAACTAATTCAAAAACTTTTCTCCGAAGCTGCTTGTAAGATTCTGAAGCTGATATTGCTTTCCCATTAGAACGAAACAGCTCCTCATCTTGCTTTTTCCCACAATTTGGATTTTTCCAACTTAGCGCAAATTTTACGGCTGGATTATTCTTAACCGTGTCATACTCACTTAGCATGGCAAGTGTAGTCTTTTTTACGAAAAAATTTTTTATCCAACTCTTGCTTGACCAGAGTAATGCTACCAAAGCAATTACGGGTGTAAGATAAATGAATGTTTGTATCATAAGCTATATAGCTGTTTTATTTTGTGATTTATTATTTTTAATTTCAATACTACTGCAAATACAATTGAAAAACCTGACAAGTAAAGAAACAAGTCTCTCTTTTGTGTTACGGAAAAAGTTGAATTGCTGCTTGTTAATCCCAACGAATCAATAAAAAGAAATCCTAAACCCAATAAAAAGCAGGCAAAAGGCAACATTAATACTCCCTTTATTACACCGTTTGCTATTTGGTAGTCTTGGTATAAGCTCAAGAGTATAGTAATACTCAAAAAGGCATACACCCCTTTATCTAACAAAATATCAAGCATTTCTTTAAAATCGAAAGGCTTTACGTTGCTTACAATTCCGGCAAAAAACACACATATAAAAGCAATAACAAAAGGAGAGGCAAGCGGTAAAAGCAAATTTGCAACTAACCATCCTTTAAATTCTCTTATGTATATTTTTTTTCTCATAAAAACAGACCGAAAATAAGGTTGGTAAATATTTCTCAGACTTTCAATAGCATGCTCCAACTACATTTTACCCTGACCTTTGACGTAAAAATTTTCCTGCAAAGATAGGAATTTTTTAATGTAAAAGATATATTGAACTTAATATAACATTAATGCGTAAGTACGATTTATTTCATGTAACTTTGCAACTTCTCATAAACCTGTATTTCAACTTGCCTAAAATCTCATGAAATGATCGATTCAATGCCCATCATCATGGCGGACAACCAGCCGCTGACCCGCGCAGGCTTGCTGTACCTCATCCGTCAGCTGGACGCCAACCGCCCCGTGCAGGAGGCCGGCGACAAGGCTGCGCTCATCAAGCTGCTGGTGCAGCACCCAAATGCGCTGGTGTTGCTCGACTACACGCTGTTTGACTTTACGCAGGTGCAGGAGCTCATCAACCTGTGCGCGCGATTTTCTGCAGCGCATATCCTGCTCATATCGGCCGACCTTAGCAGCTCTTTTGTAAAAATGGTTGGGATTGGGACTTCCAACACCAGCATGGTTTTCAAGGGCAGCACCTCCGCCGAAATAACCGACGCCCTGATGTCCGCCCTGCGCGAAGAGCGCTACCTCTGCGCCCACGTGCAGGAGCTGCTGAACGTACAGGAGGCGCAGGACGAAAATAACCCGCTTACCAAAACGGAGGTAGAAATTCTCAAGCTCATTGCGCTTGGCAAGAGCAGCAAGGAGATAGCGGCAATGCGCTACCTGAGCCAGCACACCGTAGTGTCGCACCGCAAGAATATTTTTCGCAAGCTGGAGGTGAATACCGTGTATGAGGCAAGCCGCTACGCCATGCGTATGGGGCTGATAGACGTTATCGACTACCAGATTTAGCCGGCGGCGCTAACGGGATGAGGGCAGAATGTGCTGCATCATGATTTCGTTCTCAAATGTGCGCTGCGACGTTTTTCGCCAATCTTTTTTTGTCCCCGAGGCTTCAAATCCCACCTTGCGGAATAGCGCGATGCTTGCCGCGTTGCTTTCGGCAACGCTACAGTGGAGCTGGTGCAGCTGTAGCGTGTCGGAAGCGTAGGCAATGAGCCGGAGGAGCGCCTGCGTGGCGTAGCTCTTTCGGCGAAAAGACGGCTCGTAGATAATAATTCCCACCTCTGCGCGAAGATTTTTCGGGTCAAAATCAAAAAGGTCAACAGCGCCAACCGTAACGCGCACGCCGTCTTCCTGCAGCACATCTATCATTAGGCGCAGCTGGCGGGTGGCGTAAATGTCCTGCTGCGCATCCTGAATATATTGCTGCAAGGTGTGCCGCGAGTAGGGCGCGAGCGCGCTGCCCACGCCCCATACCTCGGGGTTGTTTTCCTTTTCGTAGAGCATCTCCAAGTCGAGAGGCTCTACGGCCCGCAAAAATACTTGATTTGAGCTCAACGTGCAGGGTTACTTCTTCAGCTTAAACTCCTTCTTGATGGCGTCAACGAAGTCCAGCTTTTCCCACGTGAAAAACTCCACCTCTTTTGCCTGCTTTTTGCCGCCGACGTGCAGCTCGACTTTTCTTGTAAACGGTGCGCGGCCAAAGTGTCCGTAGGCTGCCGTTTCCTCAAAAATGGGGTTGAGCAACCCCAAGCGCTGCACAATGGCGTATGGGCGCAAATCGAACAGGCTCTCTATCTTCTGCGCAACTTCGCCGTCGCTCAGCTTCACCTTCGACGTTCCGTAGGTGTTGACGTAAAGCCCCACCGGTTTTGCCACGCCAATGGCGTAGGCCACCTGCACCAGCACCTGCTCGGCAACGCCCGCCGCCACCAGATTTTTTGCAATGTGGCGGGCAGCGTAGGCGGCCGAGCGGTCAACCTTGCTGCTGTCCTTACCCGAAAACGCGCCGCCACCGTGCGCACCCCAGCCGCCGTAGGTATCGACAATAATTTTCCGGCCGGTAAGCCCGGTGTCGCCGTGCGGCCCGCCGATGACAAACTTTCCCGTTGGGTTTACGTGCAGGATAATTTTTTTGTCAAACAGTGCGGCAATGCTTTTGCCCAGCTTTTTTACGGTGCGGGGGATGAGGATAGCCTGCACGTCGTCCTTTATTTTTTTGAGCATGGCGGCGTCCTTGTCAAACTCGTCGTGCTGCGTGGAGATAACAATGGTGTGCACGCGCAGCGGCTTGTTGTCGTCGTCGTACTCAATAGTTACCTGACTTTTGCTGTCGGGCCGGAGGTAGGTCATCACCTTGCCCTCGCGGCGGATGGCCGCCAGCTCTATCAGCAATTCGTGGGCAAGGGTGAGGGAGAGCGGCATGAGCTCTTTGGTTTCGTTGCAGGCGTAGCCAAACATGATGCCCTGGTCTCCGGCGCCCTGCTCCTCCGCCTTTTTGCGCACCACGCCCTGGTTGATGTCGGGCGATTGTGCGTGAATGGCGGATATTACGCCGCACGAGCTGCTCTCGAACATGTATTCGCCCTTGTTGTAGCCAATACGCGCTATTACGCGGCGCGCGGTTTCCTGCACGTCAACGTAGGCGGAGGTGTTGACCTCGCCGCTCAGCACGCACAGCCCGGTGGTTACCAGCGTTTCGCAGGCAACCTTTGAGGCCGGATCCTGGCGCAGAAATTCATCCACCAGCGCATCCGAAATTTGGTCGGCAACCTTGTCGGGGTGTCCCTCCGATACCGACTCCGAAGTAAAGAAGTAAGCCATGATTTTTTTGTTTTTAGTTGGTTGTTTTGTATAAAAATTTAGCGATTAAAGTAGCCGGGTTGATTTGTCCAAGCCCATAGCCGAAGCCAAGCTCGGCACAGGCGCCACTTTTTTTACGTCGGAAAAATTTTTAGGGAAAACAAGCAGAAAGGAAGCAAGCGCGCTTTAGCATTTTTTTCCGTGGTTGCAATCGTCTCAAATTTTTCCACAAAATTGGTGTGCAAAAGTACAAATAATTTCCAAACATCCAAAAGAAATTTGCAAAAGGTGAAAGTTTATCACGGCAGCTACCCGCAAATTGATGCTATTGGCCTCGAGAAATGGGAGCTGGGAGGTGTTGATAAACCCTCACAAAGCCGTGTTCGTGGCGCCACACCGCTATATTTATAAGAAATTTACAAGCTCAAAAAAGTTGACGGGTTGACAATTACTCTACACGCGCTATCTTTTCGCCGTTCTTTTTCGTCAAACGCCCACGACCGTAACCGTTTTTCCGTTCACCGTTTCCTTCTTCACGTAGAGCTTATCGTCCCATTTCACCGTTGTCCGGCGGTCAAAAACCACCATCCAGCCCTCGTTGCAGCCGTGCAAGTCCATGTAACGGGCGGTTTGCGCAAGCCCTTCTTCCATGTACTTTTCCCCGTAGCGTAGCTTCAGCGCTATCGGATATTTCCGGCCTTCGTACGTCAGGCAGAGGTCGAGGCGGCCGGCGCCGGAGGCCATCTCGCGGGTAATCTGTCCGCCGCCGTTGACGACCCGTTGCAGGAAGGCCATCATCACCAAGTGCGGCGCGGCTTCCTTGTAGTCGTAGCGCTCTTCCCATATTTCGCTGTTTTCGCGCCAGAACTGTTGGAAGTCGCGCATCAGGTAATCCATGTCGATGCGGCCGGCGTTCAGGTAGCGGGGCATTTGGTAGGGATAGTTCGGTTCTTTGAGTTCTTCCTGCGTAAAAGAGGAGAGCTTGCGGATAATCACCTCAGCATAAATAGGATTGGCGGGTTCTATCACCGAATTAACTACGCGGATTAAACCCAAATCACGGGTATATAGAAAATCATCCGAATCTTTGTCAATAAATCCCTTGCCAATAATCACCGGTTCGATGATGTTGCGTACCCGTTCCTCCTTTAGCCGCTCAAGCAGGCTGTCGATGTGCGTTGGGCGGTTGAGAATGATATTTTGGATGGCGTCGTTGACCAGCGCCGCGGTGATGGGCGTTGTGTAGTCCGATTGCAGCATTCTCACAATGACCTCATAGGCGACGGCATTCACGAGCCACGGCTGTCCCTGCGTTTGCTTCCAAACCAAGTCGATGGCGTCGTCTTCAAACACCTGCCCTATTTCGTCGGTATGCTGCCGGTAGAGGTGCGAGATTTCTTCTTTGGTGAAATTCCGCAAAGTGAAGGCCTCCGTAACGATGTTAAACGGGCTTGCGCTACCGAGCGATTCGCTGTTGGGACGTATTTTGGCTTTGTAATCGCGGATATTGGACACCCCTACCAAGGCTACGGAGTGAACGAAAGGCACAGCGCTCCGCGCGTTATAGCCATTCCGTAGCTGCCGAAGAAACAATATCAACGTACCTTCGCCCAAACAGTCGGCCTCATCGAAGAATATCACTAACGGTTTATCAAGCAACATGCAGAAATCGGTCAACGATGTACGCAATACATTGTTGTAGTCCGTATAGTCTGCATCCTTGGCAAATTCGCTGTGCGGAAGCACGGTGTATCTTATATGCGCTTTTATACTTCGGACGACTGCCGGTATCCCCTCTTTCGGATCCGTAAGATTCTGCGCACTTTCCAGCGAACAGTACAGCGCGTAATATTTCGCTCCGGCGTTGAGCCGGTTGGCCAAATCCTGCAAATAGGTGGTCTTTCCACTTTGACGCGCGGCATGGATTACAAAGTACTGTTTCCTGTCTATCAATTCCTCCACGCCATGCAGACGGGCGGCGGCCTCTATCATGTAATGCTCCGAACTGTTACATGGCCCTGCTATATTAAAGTATCTCATACCTCAAAAATATTAATTGTCCGACAAAGATACTGTTTTTTGCGTGCATACTATACTCGGTGCTATTGTGCGCATTTATTTCTCCCGCCGGATGGGCTACGCCGAGCTCCGCTTCGCTCCGGTTGCTTCGCTTCGCTACCAATTGATGCTTCGCGCGGCTGCCCAGAAAGGGCAGTATTTTCATAACCGCAGGTCAAAATCGCGCCTCCTCTTTACCCGACCTGATAAGGCAGGATTTCAACGTTGGTGTATTTGTCTCTTCGCCGCAGGTTGCTGACCGGTAGCGATAAAAGTCCTGCCTTGCAGGCAGGTAAAATACTTCGATGTTGCCGTTCTGCAGGTCGTTGACCTGCGGTTATGAAAATTCAGCCCTTTCTGGGCTGAAAAATACACGTCTTAAATTCGCAGGCTAAAGCCTGCGAATAAGTGCCGTCTCTGCGGAACTTCCTGTGAGAAAGCGCGTTGATTTTGCCGTATCCGTAGGCTGAAGCCTACGGTTAATAAAGTGTCGTCCCTGCGGGACTTGACCGACCTTTACCGGGCAGCCGCTGTGCATGAGGCTTAAAGCACACTTGCGAAAGTTGAGTAAATTGAAAATCGACGCAGTCAAATGCACCCATTTGAATTGAAAATCTACACAGAGCCAAATACACCAAAAAGTTTTGCAGCGCCTAAATAATTGTTTTACCTTTGCCTATCGGCATTCTGTTCTGGCTTTTTGACGCGAATATCATCCAAGCTGTTCGTCGAGTAGAGCGTTCGCTTTGCGTGTTCCAAATTTCAAACTTCAAATTTCAAATTTCAGCTTTGTTTCCTCCACCTTTCATTAGCCAAATGCAAGCCCTGCTGGGCGCCGATAGCGCTGCGTTTTTCGAGGCGTTGCAGGGAAATCCGCCCGTAAGCATTCGCCTGAGTAGCTCCAAAAAAGCGCTACCCCCCTACGATTTCACCCTACAAGTCCCTTGGTGCGACAGCGGCCGCTGCCTTGCGCAGCGCCCCGTGTTTACGCTCGACCCGCTGCTGCACGGCGGCGCGTACTACGTGCAGGAGGCGGCGTCTATGGCGCTATCGCAGGTAGCGCGGCAGCTGCTGCAAAAGGAGGAGCTGAGGGCGCTCGACCTCTGCGCATCGCCGGGCGGAAAAACCACGCTGCTGGCCGATTTTTTGCCGCAGGACAGCCTGCTGGTCGCCAACGAGGCCATTCGCAGCCGCGTGGGTGCGCTGACGGAAAATGTAACAAAATGGGGCAACCCGCACGTGCTGGTTACGAACAACGACCCCAAAGATTTTGCGCAGCTGCCCGGATTTTTCGACGCTATTTTTGTAGATGCTCCCTGCTCGGGCGAGGGGATGTTTCGCAAAGACAAAGGCGCCGTCGGCGCGTGGAGCGAAGCCGGCGTGCAGCTGTGCAGGGAGCGTCAGCGGCGCATTGTGGCGGATGTATGGAGCGCGCTCAAGGCCGGCGGCTATCTGGTGTACACCACGTGCACGTTCAACGTAAAGGAAAACGAGGAAAACGTGCTGTGGATGCTGAACGAGCTGGGCGCAAGCAGCGCGAAGCTGGAGATGAAAAGGGAGTGGGGAATAACTCCCACAGACGAGCTGAAGCTTCGCCTCTCCAAAGAGCTGCACGGCTACCGCTTTTTTCCGCACAAAACGCTCGGCGAAGGTTTTTTTGTGGCGGTGCTGCAAAAAACATCCGGCAACGAGAGCAGCTCGCTTCTGCGCAGGCAGGACAAGGCGCCAAAGGTAGCGTCAACCATCCCCCACGAGCTGAGGCGCTGGCTTCTCAACCCCAACGATTTTGTTTTTGTCCGCGCGGAGCATCAAGTAAAAGCTGTTCCGGCGCACATACACCGCTGGGCGAGCATGGCGGCAAGGCGGCTGAACGTTGTTCAGGAGGGCATAGCCGTAGCCGAGCTCAAGGGCAGCGACTGCGTTCCCTGCGCGGCGCTGGCGCTATCCACGGCGCTCAACCCCGGCGCTTTTCCCACCGTTGACTTGGATTTGCGCCGCGCACAGCAGCTTCTCAAAAAGGAAAGCATAGACGGAATGCCGCAGCGCAAGGGGTTTGAGCTGGTGCGCTACAGCGGGCTGCCGCTGGGCTTTATCAAAAACCTGGGCGCCCGCTGCAACAACCTCTACCCGCAGGAGTGGAGAATTAGGATGAACCTCCGGCCGCTTAATGGTTTTGAAGCTGCACCGTAACCATTTCTTCACATATTGGCGCTAACTTTGCTCAAACAAACAAAAATTTTTACAGCCATGAAGCAAATAATTTTAGCAGCCATCATTTCGGCGGGTGCGCTGTCCGTTGCCTGCGCCCAGCGCATAAAAGGCTCGGATACCATGCTGCCCATATCGCAGCGTGAAGCCGAAAGCTACATGAAAGCCAACCCCCGACAAACCGTTACCGTAATCGGCGGCGGCAGCGGTGTTGGCATTTCGGCGCTGATTGAGGGGACGGCAGATCTTGCGCAGTCTTCGCGAAAGATGAAGTTTGACGAAAAGAAAAAGCTGCAGGCAAGCGGCAAAGCCGTCAAGGAGGTGGTAGCCGCGTTCGACGCGCTTGCCGTTATTGTACACCCCTCCAACAAGGTGCAAGACCTCACCCGCGAGCAGCTGGAGGGAATTTTTACCGGGAAAATAAAAAATTGGAAGGAGGTGGGCGGCAGCGACCAGAAGATAATTCCCTACGCCCGCGAAACCTCGTCGGGGACGTATGAGTTTTTCAAGGAGAGCGTGCTGAAAAACAAAAGCTACATGAACGGCATCATGAGCATGCCCGCCACCGGCGCCATTATTCAGTCCGTGAGCCAAACCGGAGGCGCCGTTGGCTACGTTGGGCTGGCTTACCTCAACAAGGGCGTAAAGGCCATTCGCGTGTCGTACGATGGAGGGAAAAATTTTGTGGAGCCGTCGGTGGCCAACGCAAAGAGCAAGGCTTACCCCATTTCACGCCCCCTATTCTACTACTACATAGCGCAGTCCGGCGATAAGGTTATGCCTTTTATCAGCTACGTGCTGTCGGAGGCGGGGCAAAAAGTCGTTGCGGATGTTGGATTTATTACGGTAAAGTAAAAATAGCGGCAGCGCGGGTATGAGCTAACGGTGCGAACTTTTTCAGAATTTTTTTTCGAGCGGAGCTTTTTTCTCCGCTTTTTTCTTTGTTCTTGCCTCCTTTTTCCGCTCGGCTTCCTTCAGCTCCTCCTCGCTTTCTTTTTTGCTCGGCAGCAGGTGCGGCTCGCGCTCAATAACCTGCTCAAGCGAAATGAACGAGGCGGTATCGCTCACCCCAACAACGTGTGGGATTTGGTTTACCAGCACGTCCATCAGGTGCTCGTTGTCGTAGCAGTAGAGCTTGAGCAGCAGCGAAAACGGCCCCGCAATGAAGTGGCACTCCACTATTTCGTGCATTTGGCGTAGCGCCTCAATGGCCAGCTGCGAAATGTCCGGCTTTGAAAGCTTCACGTTTACAAAGGCGCAAATATCCAAGCCCAGCGAGCGCGGCTTTACCAGCATGCGCGAGCCAACAATTACGTCGGCGTCCTCCAATTTTTTTACTCGCTGGTGAACGGCTGCGCCGGAAATGCCACATTCGCGCGCTATTTCAAGAAAAGGGGTACGTGCATTTTTTATTAGCAGCGTTAGGATTTTGTGGTCGGTGGCGTCAATACGGTATCTTCCCATTTGTTAAGTTGAATTTTAGTTTTCCGCAAATATAGCAACATTTTGTAAGTCAGCACGTATTTTTTGTGCGTATTTTTGCAGAAAAAAACTTTAACACAACAAAATTATAATATTTTCTGATATTCGCCGTTACTTGTTAAGCGCCTCCTCAAGCAGGCGGCGAAGCTCTGAAAAGGTAACGCCGCTCTTGATTTGTCCCGCTTCAACAAAGGAAATGTCGCCCGTTTCTTCGCTCACCACCACCACCACCGCATCGCTGTTTTCCGATACGCCCAGCGCGGCTCGGTGCCTCATGCCGTAGTGCGCGGGCAGGCTGAGGTTGTCGGTGGGGGGCAGCACGCAGCGGGCAGCGCGGATTTTGTTGCGCACGATAATCACCGCGCCGTCGTGCAGCGGGGTGTTTTTGAAGAAGATGTTTTCGAGCAGGCGGCTGTTGGTGTTGGCGTCCAGAATATCGCCCGTGGCCTCGTACGGCGCAAGCGAGGTGGTGCGCCGCACAACGATAAGCGCGCCCGTTTTGCTCTCGGACATGTTGCGCGCCGCCTTCACAATGGCGTCAATGTTGACGCCGCTTTCGACCCTGTCGGCCCTCCTGAAAATGATGGAGCGGAACGAGAACTTGCTGCGCGACATGTACTGCGTTCCGAGGAAGAGGAGGAATTTGCGTATTTCTTGCTGAAAAACGATGAATAGCGCCAGCACGCCCACGCCCAAGACCTGCCCGAGGATGGTGCTGAGCAGCTCCATGTTGAGCGCCTGCACGGCAATCCACAGCACGTAAATAGCAAATATGCCTATGAAGATGTTGATGGCCACCGTGCCTCGGATGAGCTTGAACACCTGGTAAAACAAAATTGCTACCAGCAGTATGTCAATAATATCGAGTATGCCGACGTGAAAAAACATAGCTTTGGAGGTTGACTAAATTTATACGCTACTCCATGCCGCCTTTGCGGCTTCCGAGAGCTTTACCGCCTCAACAGCTTCCTTCACGTCGTGCACGCGGAGGATGTCGGCGCCCTTGGCGAGCGCCAGCATGTTGAGCGCGGTGGTGCCGTTGAGCGCCTCCGACGGCGCGACGTTCAGCGTTCGGCACACCATCGACTTGCGCGAAAGTCCGGCGAGCAAAGGTAGCTCAAATATTTTAAATTCCTCCATGCGCATCAGCAGCTCAAAATTTTGTGCCGTTGTTTTGGCAAACCCAAAGCCGGGGTCGAGGATAACGTCGGATACGCCCGCGGCGTGCAGCGCGTTCACCTTTTCCGAGAGGTAGCGCATTACCTCCTCCATCAGGTCGTCGTAGTCCGTTTGCTGCTGCATGGTTTGCGGCGTTCCGCGCGTATGCGTCAGCACGTAGGGGAGGCTGAGCTCGGCAACCGTTTCAAACATTTTTGCGTCGAGCTGCCCGCCCGAAATATCGTTGACCAGCACGGCGCCAAGCTGCGCTACCACCTCGCGCACTACCTCTGCGCGGAACGTATCAACGGAAAGCATGGCCTGCGGAAACTTGCTCCGCAGCACCTCCAGCGCAGGGCACAGGCGGCGCAGCTCTTCGGCGGGCGACACTTCGCCGGCCCCCGGCCGCGTGGAGTACGCCCCAACGTCGATGATGGCTGCGCCGTCGTGCAGCATTTGGTGAGCGCGCGCCGCCACCGCGTCGGCGCTACCGGCGCGGCTGCCGGGAAAAAACGAATCGGGGGTAACGTTCAAAATGCCCATCACCACAGGCGCTGTGAGGTTGAGCTCCTGCACGCCGCAGCGCAGCTGTGTTTTTTTTTGCAAAAAGCGATGGCTGTCTTCCATTTGCACGGGGTTTTTGTTAATTTTGCAGGGCAAAGGTACGCATTTTGCAGGATAAAGTTACCCATTTTTTCAAAAAGTGCCCATGAATTTTATTGCCATAGAGGGGCTTGACGGCGCCGGGAAGTCCACGCAGGTGGCGCTGCTACAGCAACGCCTACAGAGCCTTGGCGTGCGCTGCAAGTACCTGCATTTTCCGCGAATAGCCTCTAAAATTTGGGGAGAGCTTATTGCCAAATTCCTGCGCGGCGACTTGGGGAAAATCAACGAGGTTGACCCCTACCTTGTGGCGCTCCTCTACGCCGAAGACCGCCGCGCCGCCGCCGACGAAATCAGAAGCTGGATACGGGAGGGATACTTCGTAATCGTTGACCGCTACGTGTACTCCAACGTGGCGTTTCAGTGCGCCAAGCTGTCCGACGCCGACGAAAGTAGCAAGCTGCGCGAGTGGATTTTGAACCTCGAATACGGGCACTTCGAAATTCCCAAGCCGCAGCTGAACTTGTTTTTGGACGTACCCTTTTCGTTTACGCAGGAAAAGCTTTCGGAGCAAAGGCACGGCGACGACCGGCAGTACCTCAACGGGAAGGAGGACATACACGAGGCCGACCTCAACTTTCAGCGTGCGGTGCGCCGCGTGTACCTTGCGCAGCCGGCGCTCGATGATGATTTTTGCGTTGTCGGCTGCTGCTCGGAACAGGGACAAATGCTGGAGCCAAGTTGCACTTTTGATAGAATAATCAGTAAAATTAAATTGCCATGAACAAAATTGCTCGCACAGGAGTTACCATTTGCCGCCTGCTGGTAGGGGCGCTATTCGTATTTTCGGGCTTCGTAAAAGCCATCGACCCGCTGGGGTCGGCCTACAAGATTGCCGAGTACCTCGAGGCGTTCGGTCTGACTTCTCTGGAGCCTGCCGCGCTGCAGCTGGGTGCGCTGCAAAACGCCGTGGAGATAGCCATCGGCCTGTGCCTCCTTGTGGGCGTCCGTATGTGGCTCGCCGCATGGGGGCTGATGCTTTTCATGTCGTTCTACACCGTGCTGACGTTTGCCTTAGCGCTCACCAACCCTGTGTCGGACTGCGGCTGCTTTGGCGACGCCATCAAGCTGACCAACTGGCAAACGTTCTTCAAAAACCTCGCTATCCTTGTGCCTACGCTCGCCATCTTCAGCGTTCGCAACAGGTACCGGAGCTTTGTAAAGGCGCCGCTGGAGTGGCTGTACGTTGCGCTGTTTTTTGCCGGTGCGCTGGCGCTGTCCTCGCACTGCTACAAGCATCTCCCGCCGCTCGACTTCATGCCCTACCACGTGGGGCAGCATCTCCCCACCGCCATGTCCATCCCCGAAGGTGCGCCGCACGATGAGTACAGCACGGTGCTCATCTACGCTAAGGACGGCAAGGAGCAGGAGTTTTCCGATACCGATTTTCCGTGGCAGGACAGCACGTGGGTGTTTGTTGACAGCAAATCGAAGCTGGTGAAAAAGGGTTACACGCCGCCGGTGAACAACTTTTCCATCACCCACCATTCGGATGGCGACATTACGGACGAGGTGCTGACGGCAGAGTACGCCTTTTTGCTGGTAGCGCCCAAGCTGGAGAAGGTGGATGAGTGCGACTGGGGGCGGATAAAAAGCCTCGCCGCCTTTGCCAAGAGCAAGGGCTACACGTTTGTTGGCTTAACCTCGTCAACGCAGGGCTACGCGGGCGACCTCAGCGCAAAAAACGCGCTCAGCTTCGATTTTTGCAGCGCCGACGAAACCACGCTCAAGTCGATGGTGCGCTCGCATCCGGGGCTGGTGCTGCTGCACCGCGGCACGGTGGCGGGCAAGTGGAGCCACCGCGACATTCCGTCGGCAGAGGTTTTTGGTGAAAATCCGCTGGCAGGCAGCCTCAACATGCTCCGCCGAGCCGACGAAAGCGCCACTGGCTACGCCTACCTCTTTGCCTGCCTCGCTACGCTGCTGCTGCTCGCTTTGCCAGGCTGCGTGAGAAAGCAACGGCGGTGGTGAAAATTCCGCACTCTCGTGGCGATTTACCTTGATGATGCTCCGAAAACTCTTCCCGCTACCCCCACGCCTTTTCGCCCACCGCTTCTATGGTTTGGTTGCCGTGGGCTTTGGCGAGCTCGGCGAGGTGCTCGGTGAGCACCTCGTGCCTGCCGCGGTGGATGGCTATACGACCGGAGCTGGTGAACTGCTGCACGCCGCAGGCGCTGTCTAACCGCCGAAACAGCTCAACTATTTCGTGCTTGTAGCCGGTGAGCTCTATCGCGGTGTAGTCGGGCGTAACCTCCAAAATTCGCGCGGCGTGCGTGCGGACAATCTCCTCCACCTTTTTATCCTCCAGCAACGCTTGCGTGGCCACCTTGTACAGCGCAAGCTCCTGATATACGATTTG
>JAISLN010000081.1 GCA_031290835.1 Prevotellaceae bacterium | reverse complement strand
TATGAAAGTTTTTTCTCCGTTATCGCTGCTCACAAAGCCAAACAGCTGCCCAATATTTTCCGCACTTTTTTCCGCCAGCTCAAAGGTTGTCCCGTCCTCCTTCAGCGTCAGGTAGGGAGCCGCAGCGTTTGCCGTATCCAGGCTCTTGATGTAAAACCACTTTGTAATAGTAGCGCCGCTTTCAAATATAAAGGGGTAGCTGCTATCTATGCCAGCAACAGGAACAAAGCGCAGGGTGCGCAACCCCGGATTACCGTTGCTTGGAAGACCACTTGTTGCATCAATACCGGTATGTGTCGGATTACCTTCAAATCGAGCATTAGTGCTATTAGGATCTGCCCCTAAAGCAGAGGAGGAGGAGTCCAGCGCCTTTACAAAATAGGCATTCATCCGGCTTACTGACAGCTGAACAGCATTCTCAAGGTTATCCTTTTCCTTCAAATCACCACCCAAATACTTCCCATTTTTATTCACAAGCGAGTATTTACCATCGCCGTTGGCAACCACCTTCCACTGTTGAGCTTGCCTATTGTTGGTGGGGTACAGGGGGGCAAATTGAGCGGTGTTATCCCCTTTCGAGGTCAGCACCGTAAATCCTCGACCGACATGATCGTTAATAATGCTCCCCATCGGAGAACCTGCCTGACTCGGATATGGCACCTCAATGTAGTACCAAACCTCGCCGTAGGTGCCGTCGCTCACGGTAATAAGGTCGTCGGCAATGGTAGTAGCGGCCGCCTGTACCTGTACAGCTCCGCAAAGCAGGAGCAAAGGCAAGCAGAGCTTGCTCGCCAAATCTTGTAGCATTTTAGAAAGAAAATTTTTCATGGCATTTGATTTTTTTAAGTGAAACATTTGAGAAAGTGAGAGATTGTGAATGAAAGAGTGAACTATTTGATAAAGCAAACCATTTAAGATAACCTTGCTGTTTCTACCGAGAGAGGCATTCCTACGGAATGCCGATTTAGATGATGTTCGGCGTATTTTTCTACCGAGAGACAATCCCTACGGGATTATTCAGCTCGCGACAGCTTGAGCTGAAAATCGACGTGTCCAAATGCACCCATACGGAGAAAAAGTTGTATATTTGCGAAATTTTTTGCCAAATATATATTGGCATACGGCAACCGAATTACGCACAATTCACCATTAATACCAACCACCCTTGAACGAGTCGCTACTAAAAACGCTAACGCAGCTTTTTGCGCTGTTTGTGGTCAAGGCTCAGGTCACGAAGCAGGCTGCACAGCTCGTCTTTGCCCGGTTTCTGGAGAATAAGGATTTGGCCGATGAGCAGAGCGAAATTTTTTTGCAGCAGTTTGACGATATCTACACCCGCTTTAGGCAAGACAACGAGCAGCTGGAGCAGCTGCACGCCGAAACAAAGCACCTCTTTCACCACCAGCTGGCAAGGCTGGCCGAAGAGGTGAACTACGACAACGAGCAGCGCCAAAAAATATGGGTGGTGCTACAGCTCATTGAGTTTGTGGGCGACCTGAACAGCGCAACCCCCGAAATTGTGGAGGCGGCGCGACACTTCGCGGGCTTGCTGCGCATCAGTCAGCGCGAGTTCAACAACAGCATGTGCTTCATGCTGGGCAACGAAAGCTCCATGCCGCTGAACGAAAACCTCCTGCTGGTATCGCACGCAAACCCTTTTGCCGACTCCAACATCCGATTTCTGGAAAATAAAAAGCTTGTCGGGAAAATTTTTGTCCTGCATATCGAAAGCACCAATACTTTGCTGGTAAAATATTTCGGCAAAAGCAACTTTTTTCTCAACGGGCGCAACCTCAACGTCGGCAGGTCGTACATCTTTGGCGTGGGCGGGGTCATTCGCAGCCCCCGCATCGACCCCATTTACTACAACAAAATCGTGAGCACGTTTACGCAAAACGAGGAGGACGAGGGGATAACCTTTGTTGCGCACGACATCAGCTACCGGTTTCGCGGCAGCAAGGACGGCGTGCACCCCTTTTCCTTCCACGCGCGCTCGGGCGAGCTGGTGGCCATCATGGGCGGAAGCGGCGTGGGAAAGTCAACGCTGCTCAACCTGCTCAACGGGCACCTCAAGCTGCGAACGGGGCAAATCACCATCAACGGGCACGACATTCACGCCGACCCCGAAAGCGTGAAGGGCGCCATTGGCTACGTGCCGCAGGACGAACTCCTCGTGGAGGAGCTCACGGTGTACGAAAACCTCTACTACAACGCCCTGCTCTGCTTCCGCGACTACAGCAAGGAGCAAATAGAGCAAGAAATTACGACCGTCATAGAGCAATTTGACCTCGTGGAGGCGCGCGACCTGAAGGTGGGCAACCCGCTCAACAAGTTTATCAGCGGCGGGCAGCGCAAGCGGCTCAACATTGCGCTGGAGCTCATGCGGCAGCCCTCCGTGCTCTTTGTGGACGAGCCTACTTCGGGGCTGTCGTCCATCGACTCGGAAAAGGTAATGCTGCTCCTCAAGCGGCAGTCCATGCGCGGAAAGCTCGTGGTGGTGAACATTCATCAGCCGTCGAGCGACCTGTTCAAGCTCTTCAACCGCGTGCTGGTGATGGACCACGGCGGACGGGTGATTTTTCAGGGAAACCCGATGGACGCCATTGTTTACTTCAAGGAGGCGGCGCACTTTATCAACCCCGAGGAGAGCGAGTGCATCACCTGCGGCAACGTCAACCCCGACCTCATCCTGAAAATTGTGGAGGCGCGCGTGGTAAACGAGTACGGACGGCTCACGCGCAAGCGCAGGCACACGGCGGAGGAGTGGTACCGGCGATACATGAAGAAAATAAGCCCGCGCATCTGGAGCGAGCACCCGCCGGAAAGCGAGCTGCCCAAGAATGACTTCAAAATTCCCGGACGCTTGCAGCAAATGCTGGTCTTCATGAGGCGAAACATCAAGGCCAAGCTTGCCAACCATCAGTACATGCTCATCACGCTGCTCGAGGCGCCGCTGCTGGCGCTCATCTTGGGCTATTTTACCAAGTTTATTGCGGGTACGCCGGGCAACCCCAACGAGTACGTCTTTAGCGAAAACGTCAACATCCCCTCCTACCTCTTCATGTGCGTGGTGGGGGCTATCTTCTTCGGGCTTTCGGCAAGCGCGCAGGAAATAATAAAGGACAGGAAGCTCTTGCAGCGCGAAAAATTCCTGAACCTTAGCCGCAACAGCTACTTGCTCTCCAAGGTGTTTGTTATGTTCATCGTTTCGGCCATACAGTCGCTCTCGTTCATCCTTGTGGGCAACTCCGTCTTGGAGATTGACGGGCTTACGCCGCAGTTCTTCGCCATCATGTTTTCGGCTTCGGTGTGCGCCAACATCATTGGGCTCAACATTTCGTCGGCGCTCAACTCCGAGGTGGCCATCTACATTCTCATTCCGCTCATTCTGGTGCCGCAGCTGCTGTTTAGCGGCGTGGTGGTGCGCTTCGACAAGCTGCACAAGGCGCTCCTCAACACCTCCAACGTGCCGGTAGTTGCCGACATAATGGTGTCGCGCTGGGCCTACGAAGCCCTCGCCGTAGCTCAGTTTAGCGGCAACCGCTACGAAAAGCATTTCTTTGATTACGATATGCAGCTTAGCCGGCTGTCGTACGCGTCGGGCTTCTACATTCCGCAGCTCGAAATCAACGCGGCGTCGGTGCTGCGCGACGCAGTGCACAACCCCGCGCTGGCGGGCGACAGGCTACAGCTGCTGCGCAACGAGCTGCCCGCTGCGCAGCGCATGGCGGCTACGCACGGCCTAACGCTCCCGCTGCCCAACAGCTTTAGCCTTGCAGCCTACACGCCGCAGTACGGGCAGCAATTGAAGCAAGGCTTGGCGGCGCTGCGGCAGGCCATATCCGCTCAAGCGGCCATAGCGTCGCGCGAGCGCAACGGCAGGATGCTGGAGCTGGAGCAACAGCTGGGCGGGCAGCAAGCGCTGGTGACCTTTAAGCGAAAATACCACAACAACGCGGTGGCGGAGGTGGTGCTCAACCAAAACGACTTTGAAAAAATCCGCATCAGCGACAACGGATACTTGGTGCAGCTAAAAGACCCCATCTTCCGCGAACCCTCGTCGCGCTTGGGGCGGGCGCACCTCTACGCGCCCTACAAAATGCTGGGCAGCGCAAAAATAAAAACGGTATGGTTCAACATCGGCGTAATGTGGCTGGGGAGCGCCCTGCTCTACATCATGCTCTACTTCGATTGGCTGAGGGTTGTTGTAGCGCAGGTTGACAAAATGGCTACGCGCCGCATAGCAAAGCGAATTGCGAGAATAATTCCGCGATAAAAAGTAAATGCTGTTTTCAATATTACAATCGGCTTAAAAAAATTCTGATGATGAAGAAGACAAAAACGCTGGCAATGCTATGCCTGTCCGATGGATTTGGCGGCTTGGAGATGAACGCTGTACGGCTGGCAAAGTGGCTGAACGATTTGGAATATTTCAGCGTGGTGCTTATCGGCGGCAGAGGAACGCCCGTGATGCAGCTTGCGCAGGACATGCAGCTGCCCGTTGCGTTCACAAAGTCTTACACCCGCTACATGGATGTACTCGGCGCATACCGTCTCCTGAAAATCCTGCGCTCAACGGGTGCGGAGGCGCTGTTTGCCGTTCACAACCGCAACATGAGCTTGCTCGCCGTGCTGAGGCGGGTATGGCGCTACCGGAAGGCAATAGTGTACCAGCAGCACATGGATTTAGTCATCGACAAAAAAGACGCGCTCCACACCCTCCGTTTTGCCGCCATCGACCTGTGGATTGCTCCGCTGGACGGCATACGCAGCGATGTGCTGAGGCACACGCGCGTAAATCCCAATAAAATAAAAGTAATTCCTTTGGGAGTTGACGTTGATACGCTCCTCGCAGGCAGGCTGGATATGGCGCAGGCGCAGGCGCAGCTGAGCGTAAAGCCGCAGCGCCCCCTGCTGGGCATTGTGGGCAGAATAGACAGGCTCAAAGGGCAGCTGGTGCTCCTGCAGGCGATGAAGCTGCTGCAAAATCGCAACATCTTTGTGGAAGCGCTGATAGCGGGAGAGCCAACCCGCAATGAGCGGCAGGAGTACATGGAAGCGTTGCTCAAGTTTGTGCACGATAGCAACCTCCGCAGCTTCGTCCACTTTTGCCCGTTCACAGCGGACGTTGCCACGGTTTACTCGGCGGTTGACGCGCTGGTGATGGCGTCGCAGCGCGAAACCTACGGCATGGTAACCGCCGAGGCAATGCTCTTTGGGCTGCCCGTTGTAGGTACCCGCGCAGGAGGCACGGTGGAGCTGCTGGGCAGCTATGACGGCTACCTGCTCTTTGAGCCGGGAAACGCCGAAGACCTAGCCGACAAGCTACAAGAAATGCTCGCAGGCATGGACGACTTCAAGGCAAAGGCTCGTCAAGCCTCCGCGCGGGCGGCAAGCTACTTTTCGCACGTGGAAAAATGCAGGGCAATAAAGGTGGCTATTGATGAGCTTGAAAAGTGAAGCACGAGCGCTAACCGCTGCCGCAGAGTTCAACCTGATATCTACTATTTTTCCTACGATAGTGTATTTTTTCAATGAATTAATGTTCCTAATGGACATTTTGGGATGATTTTTATCTATGAAAAAATACGTTGAATTTCTATTTTTCCATAGATAAATATATATTTGCAGAAAAATAAAAGGATGATGAAGCGGAAAATCTATACCGATTTAGTCAAGTGGAAAAATAAATCCGGCAGGATGCCCTTGCTTGTCAACGGCGCACGTCAGGTGGGCAAGAGCTATATTTTGCAAAAATTCGGTAGGCAGGAATTTGACAGCTGCATTGTGGTCAACCTCGAAACCGACAAGGCGTTGGCGGAGAAGTTTGAGGAAGATATTACCCCCTTGCCCATCATTCAATACCTGGAGGTCGCCCATTTGCAGCGAATTATTCCGGGAAAACCCTGATTGTTCTGGATGAAGTTCAGGCGTGCGAAAGAGCCCTGACCTCGCTGAAATACTTTTGCGAGCAAGCCCCCGAATACCATGTTATCGCGGCAGGCTCTTTGCTGGGAGTTGCCATCAACCGTAAAAAATATTCGTTTCCGGTGGGGAAGGTGGATGAAATAACGCTGTTCCCGATGGACTTTGAGGAATTTTTGTGGGCGTTTGGTAGAGAAGCCCTTGCCGCCGCCATTCGCGAGCACTTTGAATCGAACGAGCCTCTGGATGTACACGCCATAGCCATAGACTTTTACAACAAGTATCTGGTGGTAGGCGGCATGCCTGCTGCCGTCAGGGAGTTTGTAGGCGCGGGCAGCTTTGTGGCGGCGGCGGATATTCAAAACAGGATACTGAACGAATACATTGCTGATATGGCTAAGTACGCCGAGCCTGCCACAAGCGTCAGGATACGCGCCTGCTACGAAGCTATCCCGGCTCAGCTGGCAAAAGAAAACCACAAGTTTCAGTATAGCGTTGTGCAAAAGGGAGGAAGCGCCACCATTTTTGGCGAATCTATCGAGTGGCTCAAGTATGCGGGGATTGTGCTCAAGTGTCGGAAAACGGCTCACGGCGCTATGCCGGTTAAGGTTTACGTCGATTTGAGCGATTTCAAGCTGTACATGTCGGATGTGGGGATGCTGACCATGCAGGCGGGAGTGGCGGCTCAAGCTGTGCTTTCGGCTCTTGAGGCAGGCAGCCCGTTTATGGGAGCCATTGCCGAAAATTATGTAGTCGTTCCTTATTAAGCCTTTATTTCATTGAATGTCAATAAAATGGTTGTAAATAAGGTTGGTATTTTCAACCGGTTTTTGTACCTTTGTCGCATAAAAACCGGAAAATTATGTTAGGAAAATTACCTGTAGATGACCATCGCGAGCTGTTTCGCACCCGATTGGCGGATTTGATTAATCCGAAGCATGAGCTCGCTCTTTTGGCCGATAAAATTGATTGGAATTACTTTGAGGATAGCTTCAAAAGTTTGTATTCCGCCAAGCCAAGCCGCCCCTCCATGCCCATACGGTTTATGGTTGGCATTCTGATGCTCAAGCATTTGTACAACCTTGGCGACGAGCGGATACCGGAGTATTGGGTTCGCGATGTGTACTTTCAATACTTTTGCGGCGGGGTGTTTTTTGAGCATAAATTTCCCTGTGATCCAAGCGATTTTGTTCATTTTCGCA
>JAISLN010000080.1 GCA_031290835.1 Prevotellaceae bacterium | reverse complement strand
GGGCGGCTGTGGATTGACGCCAAAACTTCTGCTGCCAACGAGCGCCTGTACGTGGGGCGTCTCCCCGCCGGAACTTACGTGGGCAAAACTTCCAAAGGACGATTTAAAATCATCAAGCAGCGCTGATTGGAATTGCAGGATTTACAGCTTAAAACCCCTCTGTGCTCCCCTTTCCTTTTTCTCTACGTAATTATGGCTGCCCCGAAAGCACGGGGCAGCCATTGCTTTACGCCTGCGCAGCCAATCCGGCCTACGCAATAAAGTGGGAGCTGATGGACTGGCACTGGTACACCTTGTTGATAATATCTGCCAGCATTTCGGCAATGGAAATGATTTTGATTTTGCCCATTTCCTTATCGCGCCGGATGGGGATGGAGTCGGTCAGGACTACCTCCAGGAGCGCCGAATTTTGAATGCGCTCGTAGGCCGGCCCCGAAAGCACGGGGTGCGTAGCGATGGCGCGCACGCTGGCGGCGCCTTTTTCCTTCAGCATGTCGGCGGCTTTGGTGATGGTGCCCGCCGTATCTATCATGTCGTCGAGAATAATCACGTTGCGCCCCTCCACGTCGCCTATGGCGGTCATTTCGCCCACCACGTTCGGCTTTTCGCGGTTTTTGTGGCAAATAATCATGGGCGCGGCAAGTATCTTGGCGTAGATGTTGGCGCGCTTGGCGCCGCCCATGTCGGGCGCCGCTACGGAGAGGTTGTCGAGGTTCAGGTTGCGGATGTAGGGCACAAACACGCGGCTGGCGTAAAGCAAATCCACCGGAACGTCAAAAAATCCCTGTATCTGGTCGGCGTGCAAGTCCATGGTCATCACGCGGTCAACGCCTGCTGCGCTGAGGAGGTTTGCCACCAGCTTTGCGCCGATGGACACGCGCGAGCGGTCTTTTCTATCCTGCCGTGCCCAGCCAAAGTAGGGTATCACCGCCACCACCTTGTAGGCCGACGCGCGCTTGGCGGCGTCTATCATGAGCAGGAGCTCAAAGAGGTTGTCGGAGGGCGGAAAGGTAGATTGAATGATGAATACGGTGCTGCCTCGAACGCTTTCATCGAATGCAGGCTGAAATTCCCCGTCGCTAAAGTCAAGCACGGAGCATTGTCCGAGCGCGGCGCCAAAGTTGGCGGCAATTTTTTCGGCAAGGTAGCGCGAGGCGCGACCACAGAAAAATTTAATTTCGTGCGTTGGAAGCATGGTTGCAGAAAGTATTGTAAATTAGGGTACACGTTGGTAACAAAATCCGAGCAAAAGTAGCTGAAAAAACGAACATAAAAAAATTTTTTTACAGCGTCTGCAAGCTGCTGTTAACATGCTCAATGTAGCGTAGCATTTCCTCGCCGCCCATTTTTTTTTCGGACGAGGTAACAAACATTTGCGGCAGCTCTTCCCACATTTCGAGCAGCGCACGGCGAAAAAGCTCCACGTTGCTTTGCTGTTTCCTTCCCGACACCTTGTCGGCCTTGGTAAACACCAGGGCAAAGGGGACGCCGTATTCGCCCAGCTGCCGGATGAAGGCAAGGTCTATGCGCTGCGGCTCAAGCCGCACGTCGATGAGCACAAAGAGCAGCGTGAGGCGCTCGCGCTCGCGTATGTAGCGCGTGATGATGGCCGAATAGTGCTGCCGCTCGCCTTTGGAGGTTTTGGCAAAGCCGTAGCCCGGCAAATCGACCATGTACCAGCTGCCGTTGACCAAAAAGTGATTTATCAGCTTCGTTTTACCGGGCGTACCCGACACCTTTGAGAGCTTGTCGTTGCCGGCGAGCATGTTGATGAGCGAGGATTTGCCCACGTTGGAGCGCCCGATAAAGGCGTACTCGGGCAAGCCGTCGGCGGGGCACTGCGAGGGGTACTCGCTGCTCTTAACGTAGGAAACGGACACGGGATAAGGATTATTCATAGCACATAGATAAACTACACTGTGGCAAAGCGGCTACAAAATTACATGAAATTTCTGCGATTTTCAAGCGCGTGCGCAATAAAAAACAAGGCTGTAGAAATTTTTAGCGGCCTACCATCTGCCGTCGAAGCACAAATTATTACCTTTGCAAAATAAAATGCTTTTTAATCGCCCAATTCGGCAATTTTTTTTACGCAAAATAATGGAGCCAAATGCAGGCTATAAATGCCATATTCACTACACATTATTCATTTTACACTATTCATTATTCACTATTTAATACATGACGATAGAGAAGCTACTTGAGCGATTTGCGGCGCAGGAGGCGTTTGGGCGGCTGTGCGAGGCGCTGTCGCGCACGGAGGCTGCACGGGTGTGCGCCGAGCGGCTGGCGGGGTCGGCGCGGAGCGTGCTGGGCGCTGCCGCCGTAGGACGGTTGGGGGGAATGCACCTCTTCATCCTTGCCGACCGCGAGGCGGCAGCCTACTTCTACAGCGACCTCTACAACCTGCGCGAGGGGCGGGGCGTGCTGTACCTCCCGTCGAGCTATCGGCGCAGCGCACAGCACGGCGCAGAAGACGCCGCCGCCGCCGTGCTGCGCACCACCGCGCTGGCGCGCGCTGCCGGAGCGCACGCCGACGAAGCGCTCTGCATAGTGTGCTGCGCAGAGGCGGCGGGCGAGCGGGTAGCGTCGGGCGAGGAGATGAAGCGGAGCACCCTCACGCTGCACGCGGGCGAGCAGGTCGGCCCGGACTTTGTGTGCGAGGCGCTGGCGGAATACGGCTTTGAGCGGGTGGACTTTGTGAGCGAGCCGGGGCAGCTGGCCGTGCGCGGAAGCATTATCGACGTTTTTTCGTTTTCCGACAGCAAGCCGTACCGCCTCGACTTCTTTGGCAACGAGGTGGAGAGCATTCGCACCTTTAACCTCAACACGCAGCTCTCGGAGGCTAAGCGCAGCGCGGTGGAAATCATCCCCAACCTGCGCGGCGCAGCGTCCGCCGAGGGAGTTTCGCTCTTTGGCTTCATCCAAAGGTACGCCGGACAGCGGGGTGCGCGCCCCACCGTTTGGGTGGACGACGCGCGGGTTGTTGCGC
Source organism: Prevotellaceae bacterium (assembly GCA_031290835.1). Taxonomy (GTDB): domain Bacteria; phylum Bacteroidota; class Bacteroidia; order Bacteroidales; family UBA932; genus JAITMY01. Next base: position 892 of record JAISLN010000080.1, on the reverse strand, counting down.
AGCGGGTGGCGGCGCAGCACGCCGCCGCGAGCGAATCGGCCATTGGCGGGGAGGAGCTGGAGAGTGCGCTGCGGGGGATGCGCTGCGTGCTCTTTGCCGCGGCGGGCGAGGGCGGCACGGTATGCCGCTTCAGCACCGCGCCGCAGCCTGCCTTCAACAAAGACTTTGGGCTTCTGGCGGCGAATATCCGGGAGAATGAGGCGCGGGGATTTGACAGCTTGCTGCTTACCGACAGCCTGCTGCAGGCCGAGCGCTTAGCCGGCATCCTGACCGGCGTTGGCGGCGGAGGAAAGGGGCTGGAACAGCTGCCGGTGGCGCTGCACGAGGGCTTTGTGGACAGCGCCGCCGGGCTGTGCTGCTACACCGACCACCAGCTCTTTGGCCGCCACCACCGCTACCGGCTGCACGGCGCCCCCGAAAAGAGCGAGCGGCTCACCGTGCGGGAGCTGAGCGCCCTGCAACCGGGCGACTACGTGGTGCACATCGACCACGGGGTGGGCATGTTTGGCGGGCTGGTGAAGCAGCAGCTCAACGGAAAGCTGCAGGAGTTTGTAAAGCTGGTGTACCGAGACGGCGACGTGCTCTTTGTAAGCGTGCACGGGCTGCACCGCATATCGCGCTACAAGGCGCGGGACGGCGTTCCCCCAAAGGTGTACAAGCTGGGGACGGACGCTTGGCAAAAGCTCAAAAACAGCGCCAAAAGCAAGGTAAAAGATATGGCGCGGGAGCTGGTGGCGCTCTACGCGCAGCGCAAGAGCGCACGGGGCTTCGCATTTTCGGCGGACTCGTACCTGCAGCACGAGCTGGAGGCGTCGTTCATCTACGAGGATACGCCCGACCAGCTTAAGGTTACGAAGGCCGTGAAGGCCGACATGGAGGACAGCAGCCCGAT
>JAISLN010000079.1 GCA_031290835.1 Prevotellaceae bacterium | reverse complement strand
ACGCCCACAGCGCGTCCAACGTCGTTGCTGTGCAGCAGCTCGCCGATGAGCGCACCCAAAAACATGCCCAGCAGCATGCCTATGGGCGTGAATACAATCCCCGCTACCATGCCGATGAGCGCTCCGCGCGACCCGTACTTGGAGCCGCCCGCCCTGCGCGCTATCCAGCCGGGAATGAGGTAGTCCAGCAGAAAAACGATGGCCATAGCCACGCCCATCACCACGAGCAGGGTAGGGGAGTAGGGGGCGCTACTCTCCGAAAAGAAGTGGCGCAGCAGGATGGCGGCGTAGGCAATGGTTGGCCCCGGCAGCACCGGCACAAAGCAGCCCAAAAAACCCACCGCCAGCAGCAGCGTTCCTGCAATGAGGATTAAAACTTCCATTGCCGGGCGTCAGCGCTTTGTAAAACCCTCTCTTTGCAGCAGCGCGTCGATGGTTGGCGCTTGCCCGCGAAAGCGCTTGTAGAGCACAAGGGGATGCTCGCTGCCGCCCTTTGTGAGAATGTTGGTGAGGAACGAATTGGCCGTAGCCGAATCAAATATCCCGTTTTTCTTAAATACGGAGAACGCATCGGCGTCGAGCACCTCCGACCACTTGTAGCTGTAGTAACCCGCTGCGTATCCTCCCGAAAAAATATGCCCAAAGGAGGTGCTGAGGGAGGCGCCCTCTACGGTGGGCAGCAGCAGGGTCGCGGCTATTGCCGATTGCTCAAAGTCGGCAACGCTGCCCGTAAAGCTGGCGTCGATGGTATGGTAGGCCATGTCGAGCATCCCAAACGAGAGCTGGCGTAGCGAGGAGTATCCTGCGAGGTAGGTTTGGCTGGCGATGATTTTCTCTATCAGCGCTGCCGGAATTTTTTCGCCCGTTTCGTAGTGCACGGCAAACATGTCAAGGAATTCCTTTTCCGTTCCCCAGTTCTCCATCAGCTGCGACGGCAGCTCCACAAAGTCGCGATAGACGCTTGTTCCCGACAGGCTTGGGTAGGTGCAGTCGGTCAGCATGCCGTGCAGCGCGTGCCCAAATTCGTGCAGGATGGTGTTTGCCTCGGCAAACGTCAGCAGCGCGGGCTTGCTGCCGGTGGGCTTGGTGAGGTTGCACACGTTGATGATGTGCGGGCGCTGAACGTGCTCGCCCCGCCTGAGTTGAGGGCGTATGTCGTTCATCCATGCGCCGCTGCGCTTGCCTTCGCGCGGGTGCAGGTCGGCGTAGTAGAGCGCAAGGAATTCTCCGTTTTTGCCGTACACCTCGTAGGCTTTTACGTCGGGGTGATACACGGGGATTTCTTTATTTTCCTTGAACGTAACGCCGTAGAGCCTTTCGGCTAAGCCAAAAACGCCTTTGAGCACGTTGTCCAGCTTGTAGTAGGGGCGCAGCGCTTCGTCGTCGAGGCTGTACTTCTCCTCCCGCAGCTTTTCGGCGTAGAACGACCAGTCGTAGGGTTGCAGCGCAAAGCTTGCCCCGTGCCGCTCGGCGCAGGCTTGCACTTCGGCAATTTCCTTTTGCGCAAAGGGCTTGGAGGCGGTGAGCAGCTCGTTGAGCAGCTGGTTCACGTTGGCGGTGTTTTGCGCCATTCGCTCCTCGAGCGTGTAGTCGGCGTAGGTTTTGTAGCCCAGCAGCTGCGCTGTTTGCAGGCGTATGTTCACTATTTCGCGAATGGTTTCGTTGTTGTCGTTTTCGTTACCCTGGTTGCCCTTTACGCTGGCGGCGGTGTAGAGCTTTTTGCGCAGGTCGCGGTTTTCGGCGTACTTCATAAACGGCGCGTAGCTGGGTTGGTGCAGGGTGAACGCCCAGCCGTCCAAGCCCTTGCTTTTGGCGGTTTCCTTTGCCTGCTCAACGGCCAAGGCCGGCAAGCCTTTCAGGTCGGACGAGTCGGTAACGGTCAGCACGTATGCGTTGGTTTCGTTGAGCGCGTTTTGCTTAAAGCTCAGCTTCAGCGTGGCCAGCCTCGACGACAGCTCGCGGTACTTCGCCTTGTCGGCTTCGCTAAGGCCGGCGCCGCTGCGGGTAAACCACTTGTACGTTTTTTCGAGCAGCGTAGTTTGCTCGGGGGAGAGCGCGCTGCGGTCGGCGCTGTCGTAAACAGCCTTGACGCGGGCAAACAGCTTTTCGTTCAGCGTAATATCGTTGCTGTACTCCGTCAGCAGAGGGGTTACCTCCTGCGCTATGCGCTGCATTTCGGGGCTGGTTTCGGCTTCGTTGAGGTTAAAGAAAACGCCTTCGGTACGCACCAGCGATGCGCCGCTGTAGTCCAGCGCTGCAATGGTGTTCTCAAAGGTAGGCGCGTCCGTGTTGTCGGCAATGGCGTTAATCTCCCGGCGTCCTTCCTCCATGCCGTACCGGAAGGCGGGCAGGTAGTGCTCGGTTTTTATCTTGTCAAATGGAGCTGCCTCAAAGGGAGCGTCAAACTTCTCCAGCAGCGGGTTGCTGGGCGCTTCGCAGCCTGATAGCAGCGCAGCAGCGGCGGAAATTAGCATGATTCTTTTCATTTTTATAGCTGATTTTTTTTAGCGGTGAGCTTATTCAACGAAGCTAACCTCTCTTTCCGCCATTTTTGTCCGCGCAGCGAGCTTCGCTACGCGGACAAAAAGCAGATAAAAAAGGGCTTTTCAGAAGTATAAGCCTCTGTTTTTGTGATGATGATGGCTATTTTATTATTGGCTCCAGCCGAGCCACGTTTTTGTCAATTTCCTCCTGCGGGAGCGAGTAGTTGGTCAGCTTGCCGGAGTAGTAGAGGTCGTAGGCCGACATATCAATAAGCCCGTGCCCCGAAAGGTTGAACAGTATCGTTTTTTTCACCCTCTCCTCCTTGGCTCTTTTGGCCTCGCGTATGGTTGATGCAATGGCGTGCGCCGACTCCGGAGCCGGGATAATGCCTTCGGCGCGGGCAAAGATGGTAGCGGCGTCAAAGCTTTCGAGCTGGGGAATATCCTGCGCCTCCACGAGCTTGTCGCGGTTGAGCTGGCTCACAATGGCGCCCGCGCCGTGGTAGCGCAGCCCTCCGGCGTGGATGTCGGCGGGCTGAAAATCGTGGCCGAGCGTGTACATGGGCAGCAGGGGCGTTGTGCCCACCTCGTCGCCAAAGTCGTACTGAAACTGCCCGCGCGTGAGCTTGGGGCACGATGCAGGCTCTGCCGCCACTACGCGCAGCGCTCTGCCCTCCGTGAGCTTGTGGCGCAAAAACGGAAAGGCAATGCCCGAAAAGTTGGAGCCGCCGCCAAAGCACCCGATAACAACGTCGGGAAATTCGCCCGCTATGGCCATTTGCCGCTCCGCCTCCAGCCCAATGATGGTTTGGTGCAGAATAACGTGGTTGAGCACGCTGCCAAGCGTGTACTTGGCGTTTGGCGTGGACATGGCGGCTTCTATGGCTTCCGAAATCGCCGTGCCGAGGCTTCCCGACGAGCTGGGGTGCTGCGACAGGATCTTGCGCCCGGCGTTGGTTTGGTTGCTGGGCGACGGGATGACCTCCGCGCCCCAGGCGTTCATCATAGACTTGCGGTAGGGCTTTTGCTCGTAGCTGATTTTTACCATGAACACCTTCAGCTTAAGCCCAAAGAGCTGGCAGGCAAAGCTGAGCGCCGTGCCCCACTGCCCGGCGCCGGTTTCGGTGGTGATGTGCGTTACGCCCTGCTTTTTGTTGTAGTACGCCTGCGGCAGGGCGGAGTTGAGCTTGTGCGACCCAACGGGGCTAACGCTCTCGTTTTTGAAGTAGATGTGCGCCGGCGTATCCAGCGCCTTTTCAAGCCCGTAGGCGCGCACTAGCGGCGTAGGGCGGTAAATTTTATACACCTCCCGCACCTCTTCGGGGATGTCAACGTAGCGCTCCTGCGTCAGCTCCTGCCGGCAAAGCTCGCTGGCAAAGATAGGCTCCAAGTCGGCGGCAACCAGCGGCTGCTTGGTGCCGGGATGCAGCGGCGGCAAAGGCTTGGTCTTCATATCCGCAACGATGTTGTACCACTGC
>JAISLN010000078.1 GCA_031290835.1 Prevotellaceae bacterium | reverse complement strand
CGTTTTCTCACGGTTGACGCCTACCAAAACGCCTTGCCGTTTTACCAAAAAAACAGCTTCAAAATTCTCACCGAACAAGACCTCAACGACGACACGCGTATCATGTATTTTGACCTGAAAGCCATTTTAGGGTAACAAGCTACACCGGCATCCACCCGTCAAATTTAAAATGTTTTACATTTTGTGCCCGCTCCAAACCAATAAATGTGTATCTTTGCGGCTCGGCTGCGTAATTCATTAAATCCAAAATTATATTCATCATGAAAAAAATTACATTCATTCTTATGGGAACTATCCTGATGGGATCGTGCCAAACCGGCAGCAGGCAGCGCTCCGGCGAGGAAAAAGATTTTTGCTACTCGGTCGAAAAGTTTGCCGATCTGGAAATCCTGCGCTACCGCGTGCCGGGGTTTGAGGAGCTCTCGCTGCAACAAAAAAAGCTGGTGTACTACCTGTCGCAGGCGGCCATCGAGGGGCGCGACATCCTCTTTGATCAGCACGGCAAGCACAACCTGACCATTCGCCGCACGCTGGAGGCTATTTACCAAAGCTACGCGGGCGATACCGCCGCCGCCGACTACAAACAGCTGGTGGTTTACCTCAAGCGGGTGTGGTTTTCGAGCGGCATTCACCACCACTACGCAACCGACAAGTTTTTGCCGGATTTTTCGCAGGAGTACTTCACAGCGGCGGTCAAATCCCTCGACCCGTCGCTTCTCCCCCTGCGGGACGGGCAAACGGCGGATGAGCTGCTGGCCGCCATCGTGCCGGTCATGTTCGACCCCGCCGTTGACGCAAAGCGGGTAAACCAAGCCGACGGGCAGGACTTAATCGCCACCTCCGCCAACAACTTTTACAGCGGCGTAACGCAAAAGGAAGCCGAAAATTTTTACGAAAAGCTCAAAGAGCCAAACAACCCTACCCCCGTTTCGTACGGGCTGAACTCCCGGCTGGTAAAGAAAGACGGGAAAATTGTTGAGGAGGTGTGGAAAGTCGGCGGACTTTACGCAGCGGCTATTGAAAAAATTGTGTACTGGCTGGAGAAAGCCGCCTCGGTGGCGGAAAACGACGGCCAAAAAAAGGTGATAGAAACGCTCATCCGCTTTTACCAAACCGGCAACCTGAAGGATTTTGACGAGTACAGCATCCTCTGGACGGCCGACACATCGCGGGTGGACTTTATCAACGGATTTATTGAAACCTACGGCGACCCGCTGGGCTTTAAGGGCACGTGGGAGGCGCTGGTGAACTTCAAAAACCTTGAGGCAACCAAGCGCACGGAAATCATCAGCGGCAACGCGCAGTGGTTTGAGGATAATTCGCCTGTGGACAAGCGCTTTAAAAAGGAAACCGTAACGGGCGTTTCTGCCAAAGTAATTACGGCGGCAATTCTCGGCGGCGACTGCTACCCGGCAACGCCCATCGGTATCAACCTGCCCAACGCCAACTGGATACGCACGCTGCACGGCTCCAAATCGGTTACCATCGAAAACATTACCGACGCCTACGACAAGGCGGCGCAGGGAAACGGCTTTGCGCAGGAGTTTTACTGGAGCCAAAACGAGGTGGAGCTGATGAACAGCTACGGATTTACGACGAGCAACATGCACACGGATTTGCACGAGTGTCTCGGTCACGCCTCCGGCAAGCTGATGCCGGGCGTGGGGCAGGGCGCCCTAAAGGCCTACGGCGGAACGATTGAGGAGGCGCGCGCCGACTTGTTTGGGCTGTACTACATTGCCGACGCCAAAATGGTGGAGCTGGGGCTTTTGCCCAACGATACCGCCTACAAGGCAGAGTACAACAAGTTTATGACCAACGGGCTGCTGACGCAGCTGGTGCGGATAGCGCCCGGCAACAACCTCGAAGAGCCGCACATGCGCAACCGTCAGCTGATAGCAAAGTGGGTGCTGGAAAAGGGCGCAGCCGACGCTGTGGTGGAGCTCAAAAAGCGGGACGGCAAAACCTACGCCGTCATCAACGACTACGGCCAGCTGCGGACGCTGTTTGGGCAGCTGCTGGCCGAAATACAGCGCATCCGCTCGGAAGGCGATTACAGCGCGGCGAAGAGCATCGTAGAAGCCTACGGCGTGAAGGTTGACGCCGATTTGCACAGCGAGGTGTTAGCCCGCTACCAAAAGCTGGACATCGCGCCGTACAAGGGCTTTGTAAATCCCGCCTACGACGTCGTTACGGACAAAGCCGGCGAAATAACGGACGTAAAGGTACGCTACAACGAAGGCTACGCCGAGCAAATGCTCCGCTACTCAAAGGATCACTCGTGGATTAATTAGGAATTAAATAATAAGAATTAGGAATATACGGCTGACGCGCAACTTGACGTATATCCAATAGCTTGAAAAACTAAAATTTTATGGAAATAGCAACTCAAATTGCCCAGCTGCTGCTTAGCTTGGGGCTGCTTGTCATAACGCATGAGCTGGGGCACTTTTGGGCTGCCCGCGCCTTCAAAACGCGGGTGGACAAGTTCTACCTCTTTTTCAACCCGTGGTTCTCCATTTTTCGCGCCAAGCGAATAAACAGGAAGTGGCAGCTTAGCTGGTTTTCGCCCGCGCCGCCCAAGAGCTGGGCAAGCTACCCCGAAAATACGGAGTGGGGGCTCGGATGGCTGCCGCTGGGCGGATCCTGCAAAATTGCAGGAATGATAGACGAGCACATGGATACCGATACCGTAAAGCAGCCCATGCAGGCGTGGGAGTACCGCGCAAAACCGGCGTGGCAGCGGCTCATCATGATTATCGGAGGCGTGGTGGTGAACTTCGTTTCGGCGCTCATCATCTACGCCATGATTTTGTACACGTGGGGCAGAGAGTATATCCCCATAGCCAACGCCACCTACGGCTACGACTACTGCCAACCGGCGCTCAGCAACGGCTTTGCCAACGGCGACCTCATTCTTGCGGTGGACGGCAAAACGCCCGAAACGCTGGGCGACGCCGTAAAGCAAATTCTGTACGCCGACGGCAACCCCGTAACCCTAACCCTGCTCCGCGCAGGCGACACCGTGCAGCTTACGCTCCCCGCCGACTTTTCGCAGCAATTGCTGGCGGCCAACGTGAAGTACTTTGCGCAGGAGCGCATACCATTTGTAGTTGAACAGATAACGGGAGGCTCTCCCGCCGCCGCCGCCAAGCTACAGCGCGGCGACAGCATTGTTGGCGTCAACGGAGCGAATGCGCCGTTCTTGGCTCAGCTGAGCGACAGCCTGCTGCGCTACGCGGGAAAACCCATCGTTATCAACTTTTACCGCAACGGAGCGCTGCTTTCGCAGGAGGTGACGCCTACCGAAAACGGCAAGCTGGGCGTGGGGCTTCGCTCGCCAATATCGTACTTCAAAACCAAAAGGCTGGAGTACGGATTTTTGGAATCCCTGCCCGCCGGCGTGGCGCTTGGCACGGAAACGCTGGTGAGCTACGTGAAGCAATTCAAAATCATATTCACCAAGGAAGGGGCAAAAAGCCTCGGCGGCTTCGGCACCATCGGCAGCCTCTTTGACAAAACGTGGAACTGGCCGCACTTCTGGAGCATGACCGCGTTTTTGGCTATCATTCTTGCTTTCCTCAACATTCTGCCCATTCCGGCGTTCGACGGCGGGCACATGATGTTCATCCTTTACGAAATGGTGAGCGGACGCAAGCCGAGCGACAAGCTGCTGGAGCGCGCGCAAATGGTGGGGCTGGTTATCATCATTCTGCTGTTTGTGTTTGCCAACGGCAACGATATTATGCGGTGGCTGGCGTCGAGGTAGCGGACAGCCGCAGAGGCCTACGCAGAGCGCTCTCCGGCTACGAACGCCAAGACGGCGCTTAGCGTCGCCTCTTCTTCCTCAATAAATCCGGCGTGCCCGGAGTTTTCCAACGCCAACGTCTGCGCCTGGGGGAAGCGCTCCATGAGCGCTTTCGCCGTTTCCCACGAAATGTACCTGTCCTTTTTGCCGAAAATAAAAAGCAGCGGCTTTCCGAACGTTTTCAGAAAATCGTTCATGTCCTCCCGCTCTTTCATGCCGCGCAGCGAGGCAATCGTTCCGGCGTCGTCGGCAATGAGGGCGCAAGTTTCGAGGTCGGCAAGCGGCTCGTAGAGGCGGCTCACGTTGTCGGCGGCAAACATCATGGGGAGGCTCTGCGATACAAGCAGCTCTTTTTTGCCGGCGGCAATCAGCGCCGCTTCGCGGTCGCGCTGTTGCTTTTGTTCGTCGGTATCGGCGTCGGGCGTGGCGTGCATCAGGCACAGGCGGGACGCCAATGCGGGGTACTTCTTGGCCAGCGCCAGCGCCACGTATCCACCCATGGAGTGCCCCACCACCGACGCCCTCTCCACGCCCAGCTTGCGGCAGGCTTCGCCCGCCACGTCTGCCATAAGCTCCATGCTGTTGACGGAGCGAGCGCCGCTAAGCCCGTGACCGGGCAGGTCGAGGGTGATGGTGTACACGCTTTTGCCCAGCTGCCCAGCAAAGCGCTCCCACACCTCGAGGCTTTCCATGTAGCCGTGCAGCAGCAGCACCGCGCCGCTCTCGCCTGCCGGTGCACCATACGTGGCTACGCGCACCGGAATATGGCAGCAAGTAATAAATTTTTCCATGCCGCAAAGGTAGCAACTTATTGACAAATTCTTGCTAACTTAGCGCACGGGGAAGAGATGAAGAGCTAAGAGGTAGCTTGCGCCAACCAACTCATTCAAATGGAAAATGGTACGCAGCTTTGCACACCCTACCTTGTGGTACTTTGCCTTTTAGTTCTTAACTCCTTAATTCTTAATTCTCAAAAATGCACAAATCCGGATTTGTAAACATCGTTGGCAACCCCAACGTAGGCAAGAGCACGCTGATGAACGCGCTGGTGGGCGAGCGGCTGAGCATCATCACCAGCAAAGCGCAGACCACGCGCCACCGCATTATGGGCATCGTGAGCGGCAGCGATTTTCAAATCGTATATTCCGACACGCCCGGCATCTTGTCGCCGCGCTACAAGATGCAGGAGGCCATGATGAGGCACGTGGGCGCCGCCTTTGCCGACGCCGACGTCATAGCGTACGTAACCGACGTGGTGGAACAGGCCGACAAGCACGCAAGCTACGTGGAGCGGCTCAACAGCCTCACCGTGCCGGTGGTGGTGGTGGTGAACAAGGTGGACCTCACCACGCCCGAGCAGCTGGAGGCGCTGGTGGAGCAGTGGCACAAGGCCGTCCCGCGCGCGCTTATCCTTCCGGCGTCGGCGCTGAAGAAGTTCAACCTCGACGCGCTGTTCAAAACGCTGCTGGAGCTCCTCCCCGAGGGCGAAGCCTACTACGACAAGGATGCCTTTACCGACAAAAGCCTCCGATTTTTTGCCTCCGAAATCATCCGCGAAAAAATTTTCCTGCACTACAGCCAAGAGGTGCCCTACAGCGCAGAGGTGGCGATTGAGGAGTTCAAGGAGGAGGAAGCAATGTACCGCATTTCGGCGGTGATATACGTGGCGAGAGAGTCGCAAAAAGCTATCATCATTGGGCATCAGGGAAAAATGCTGAAGAAGGTGGGCACCGAAGCCCGCAAGGATATGGAGGATTTTTTTGAAAAGAAGGTATTCCTGCAAACGTTCGTAAAGGTGCTCCCCAACTGGCGCGACAGCGACCGCAAGCTGCAAGAGCTCGGGTATATTTAGTGCCTGTCCGAAAATGGTTAATCATTTAATTATCAGTTGATTAATTATATAAACAGGGGTTGAACAACCTTTAAATTTATTTTTTCATATCACATCAAATAAAATGCTCATCTTTAGGGTGTTAAATAAGTGAGCATGGCACAGATTCTGCACAACAATCAGAAAAATTGAAATATGCGAGAAAAATTCGAAGCACAAAAAATCATCGGGCGTAAATTATACTTTACGCGGTATAGTTTTGTGTGTAATTTCAGCTAACAAATGCAACTTTGGTAGCGTCATTACTATACTCGGTGCTATTCTGCGCATTTATTTTCCCCGCTGGATTGGCTTCGCCGAGCTTTGCTGCGCTCCGGTTGCCCGCAGGGCATCAGTATAAATAGAAAAACACGCTACCCTCCCTATCGCCAGTAGCCTGCAGGTAACCATCTTATAATGTGCATTTTATATCTTTATATTCCTAATGGACGCCATTAGCAAATTAGAATTGTAATTTTCTAATAACAAGGCAGATACAGCGTATTAATTCGTCAAGAACAGATACTCTAACTGCTCCTAATGGACATTTTGGGATAATTTTTATGCTATGCAACTTTTTGCGGGGCAATTATCAGCAATTTTTGAACGGCCGAGCGAGCATTCCCAAGAACATTTATTAATATGTTGGCTTTCAGGAAGTCGCAAATCTCTCGCGGCAGCTTGAAGTGTGCTACAGCCCGGCTCACTTTTTTGTTCCCTCAATTGTTTTTATTGTTCCGTCGGCGTTGTACTCCAGCTCCACCACCTTGAGGCTTCGGAGCCACGTTTTTCCCTGCGATGGCGCACAGTCGTGGTGAAATAGGTACCATTTTCCCTTAAACTCCACAATGGCGTGGTGGGTAGTCCAGCCCACCACGGGCGTTAGGATTACGCCCTGATAGGTAAACGCGCCGTAGGGGTTGTCGCCCACGGCGTAGCACAGCAGGTGGGTATCGCCGGTGGAGTAGGAGAAGTAGTACTTTCCGTTGTACTTGTGCATCCACGAAGCCTCAAAGAAGCGCCGGGCGGTATCTCCCTGCGTGAGCGGTCTGCCGTTTTTGTCGATGATGAGCACGTCGCGCGGCGCTTCGGCAAATTCGAGCATGCTGTCGCTTAGCAGGGCAACTTTTGGGCAAATTGCCGGCTCGCCGTCGGCGGGAAAGGCGGCCTCCTCCAGCGTCCTGTTGGCGCGGTATCGCTGCAGCTGCCCGCCCCAGACGCCGCCAAAGTACATGTAGTATTTTCCGTTTTCCTCAAAAACGGCGGGGTCGATGCTGTAGCTGCCGCGCAGCGGGTTGGGCTGCGGCGCGAAAGGCCCCTCGGGTCGGTCGGCCACGGCCACGCCAATGCGGAAGACGTCGGTTTTATCCTTTAGCGGGAAGTACATGTAGTACTTTCCGTTTTTGTGCGCCACGTCGCAGTCCCACAGCTGGCGCCCCGCCCAGGGGACGTCGGCTACCCGGAGCGCAACGCCGTGGTCGGTAACGGCGCCGTTTTCCACGTCGTCCATGGATAACACGTGGTAGTCGTTCATGTCGAAGTGGTCGCCGTTGTCGTTTTCGGGGACGCCGCTTTCGCGGTCGTGGGAGGGGTAAATGTAGAGCCTGCCGTTGAACACGTGCGCGGCAGGGTCTGCCATGTAGTCGCTGGGGAATAAGTATCTTGCCTGTTTCATGGAAATTTTGAATTTTGAATTTTGAATTGGCTGACGCCGAGCTCACGAGCACCTTTTAAAAAAAGCACAAGGTAATCAATTGCGCAAAGTACGCGGGGTATTTTTACTCATTCGGGCTTACGTACATTCCCAGCACCACGCCGGTAAATCCGCCGGCAAGCTCTGTGCTAAGGTGGGTCGCGTCAACGTCGGCAGCAACGGTATTCCACGCAAGCCCGTCGTAGGAAGCGTGAAAGGAGTACTGCCCGCCGCGTCCCGTTATTTTCAGGTAAACCGGTTTGTCAACCATCGCAGGCGGGACTTCTGCTTCGGCTATGCGCACGGTGGCGTTCTGCTCGCGGTCGAGGGCAATGCAGGTTTTGTCGTCGTTGTTCATGGTTTTTCCGAATACGAAATGGTGCGTTGCAAGTAGCGGCAGGAGAAGGGCAATTCTTTTCATTTTTTGTTTATCAAAATATTAAATAAGCTACCGGCTTGCCTGGCCAATAATTTCGTTTACCACCGGCTTGGCGTTGCCGCTGCGGTCGAAGAGCAGGGCGTAGTCGGTGCGTCCGGGCACGGGCCAATTGTTGCGCCACGAGTCGTCGTCGCATACGCCCCAGAGGGTTACGCGGGTAATTTTGTCCCGATGCTTCAGGAAGAGGCGGAAGAAATCGGCCATGCGGCTTGTCCACGCCGTTGCCACGCTGTCGGGCAGGCCGTCGGCGTAGGGGTTGAGCTCCTTTTGGTAGCCAAACGTGGCTTCTACCGCTGCGCCCACGTCGGGCTGCGGCGACGGCAGCACCGTGAGGTCGAGCTCCGTGACCATTACCTTTACGCCGGCTTCGGCAAAGGCCAGCAGGCTTTTTTCAAACTCCTCCACCGCCGGGTAGTCCATCCCGATATGCCCCTGCATACCTACGGCGTCGATGCGCAGCCCGCGCTCCTTGAGCGTTTTCACCAGCTGCACCGCCGCGTTGCGCTTAGCCTCCAAGGCCATGGAGTAGTCGTTGTAGTACAGCTCCGCGTTGGGGTCGGCTTCGTGGGCATATTGAAAGGCCAGCGGGATGAGCTCTTCGCCCAGAATTTCGTAGAGCTTGCTCCGGCGCCACGAGCCGTCGTCGAGTATGGCCTCGTTGACCACGTCCCAACCCTTGATGCGCCCCCTGTAGCGCGACGCTACGGCGGTGATGTGGCTCTTGAGCCGTGCGGCGAGCACTTCGGACGACACGTTGTTGCCGTTTTCGTCCACGCAAAGCCACTGGGGCGCCTGCGAATGCCACACGAGGCAGTGCCCCGTAATCCACATGCTATTGGCCTCGCCCCACGCCACAAACCGGTCGGCTTCGTCGAAGAAGAACTCGCCTTCGCGGGGTTGCAGGTACATGCTTTTCATGCAGTTTTCGGGGGCTACCGCCGAGAAGTTTTCGCGCGCCACGCGCTCCGAGAGGGTATCGGCGCCCGTGAATTGCGCCACGCTCAGCGCCGTGCCGATGTAAAACTTGTTTTTCAGCGCATCTTTCAGGCTGCCGGGCTGCGGCTGTGCGCATCCCGCAAGTAAGAGGGCTAAGACGCCCGGATAAAAAGTTGGCTTCATGAGCTTGGAAATTTATAAAATTAAAAAAATTTCAGAAGTCTTATCCATGCACGGATAATGCTGAGAAATCAGCAAATTTAAAGCTTTGCAATTTTGCGCATTTATCTATCTATCTATCTATCTATCCTGCATCGAAACCCTATCATTTACTGAAGCTGTAAGCAAAGAATATATGCTCTCCAAAAGGTTATCATCTATTCCGAAGCACCGTAATATTGTTTTATCAAAGTGGATCCTGTCCGGTTGCTGAACTTCGGTAAAAATTGATTCAATATCACGATTCTTTAATGGCTGAAAGGCTGTTAGAATGGCTTTCTTTTGCTGTTTTGAGAGTAAATCGGGGTTCAAGATACGAAGTTGTTTTAGGTAATTCGCATTCAAGTCTAACGCTCCCAAATTACGTGACGTTCCGCGCATTTCAAGCGTTAGAAATGTAATTGCAGAGTTGAGCAGTGCGGCAATTAATTCTACATCATAACCTGCATTAACTTTCATTGCAATAAGTCGTTGATCTATCGTAAACGGAGTATTCGAGAAGGAGAAAAAGAAACGTTCATACGGATTTATTGCTGTCACAATGCTCGCCTGTTTGGGGCGCAAAGAATACCAAAACGGACGATGCTGCGCACCGGCTTGCTGAATAGTTTGAGCTCCGTTTGTGTTTTGCATATTTTCGAACTTGCGAATCCAAGTTCTTGCTCCATTGGGCAATTGTTCAAATGGCGCTTGACAAACAAACAAGTGAAAATTATAGCTATCATTGAACTCAATCTGTTGCAATTCCGTTGGGGTTTTGATATAGGGCACTAAATAATCGCTTTCTATGCCGGAAGAGGTAACATCTCTTTCCGGTACAATAAACATATCATTCCATCCGGTACGCTCTCCTCTGAAAACTTTAATTACCCGTGGATATAATTGAGTGAGCAACGCATCGAAGCTTTCAAACAAGCTGGCGGATATGAAATACTTTGACCAGTTTTCCCTCTTCTCTATTGATTCCAGAAGTTTTTGTTTTGAAACAATGCAAACATCAAATTTATCCTGCTCGTTTTTATATAAATCGTTGAATGTGTTATCTTTTTTCCATTTATCATTATGCGGATTCTCGCAATTCTCAATTTCGGCGTAAAAGTCCTCAATTTGGGACAGCTGTTGGGTAATGTTATCTTGCGCAAAATGTTCCTCCAATTTAAAATTGACAGCTATAAATTTTGTGGGCTCGGCACTTGCTCTTTTCTGCAAAACTATGTAAATCGTTGATGCCTGTGAATTTGAAAACCAATGTTCTGCGTTGCTTTTTACGATGTACTTTATATGGAAATTATCAAGTAAAAATTTCTTAAGCTGAAAACCGTACTCCTTACCAAGCCAAGCATTTGAGGTAATAGCCGCCAAATGTCCGTTGCTTTTCAAAAAGCGGATTGAATTATAAACACAGTAAGTAAAATAATCTGATCGTTCATTTATTTTGAATGAGTTGTCTTTCAAGAATGCTTGCTGTTTGGCTTCAAATTTGCTCCTGAAGAATGCTGTCAAAACTTCGTTTGGAATATCTTCTTGCTGTATAAACGGGAAATTACTCGCAATAGCATCGAATTGAGGGATTGGCAATTCAACGTGTTTTTTATAATTTCTTGAGTCGGGAAAATTTACCGTATCTCCAACGTTCAAGTTAAAAAAATCATCGCGCATTACGCGCGGGAAATTATCAACCTGCGTTACATCCTGTTTATAGAGGTTGATAGCTGAAAGTATTGCAGGAAAATGTGAGACATCATTACCCCAAATGTGGTTTAGTAATTCGGAATGACATTTATTTCCGTGATAATTCAGGATTATATAAAAAGCATTTAAGAATGTGCCTGTTCCGGAAGTAGGGTCAAACAAATAATCCTGATTAGTTTGTACCGTTGGAAATGCAACGAGATTTGCTAATGTTTCAGGCGTAAAGTACTGCCCAAATTTCTGCTTTTCTTCCTTTGGTACAAGGTTTTCAAGAACATTTCCTATTACTTCTGTAGGTAATACTCTTAAATCAAATTGGGTAAATACTTGAATAAGAATAAGTAAAGCATTGCTTGTAGCGTCGGAATATTCAATATTGTCAGTAAAATAGGGCTTAAATATTGCCTGATAATCTATAACTTTTGCTTTGTCGAAGTATGAAAACAATGTTGCCTTTATGCTTGAAGCTTTCTTGACATCAATATTGTCTAATTCTCCTCTTAAATTTTCGCATAAAGTAATATAAAACAGTATTTTACCTATAAGATTATAGAAAGTAAATTTTGCCAAAACCTGTTCAGGCACGACTGTTTCGGCTCTACGGGAAGACGAAGCTAAGATTTTCAGCGTAGATTTCTCATATATTTTCCACTGATTAAATTCTTTACGAAAATCTGAATTGCTGCCTTTCCTGGCGATAATTGCAGCCTGAAATTGGGGAATGATTACGTAGGATGCTTTATAAACGGCCTCAATAATATTTCCTGTAATATTTATGGCAGACTTTAATTTCCCTTTCAAATATAGCTGTTCGAGATCGTACAACAACTCATTTGCTCGGTGTCGTAAAAATGGCTCATTCTGTCCAAACTTAATAGGGTCGGCAAGGTCATCGCGAACTGTTATGGTACGTTCTTTGGAATACTCTTTGATTTTTGTCAACGATTCAACGGAATAGTCACCCGCATTGATTTTCCAAATAACGGCTTGAGCGCCATTCCAAGTAACGAAAGAATCGGCTTTTAGCTTTTGTGCCTTTTCCAAAGCATTTTCGAGCATCGCCTCATCATCAACAGCTGTATCAGGAAATTTCAACTCCCATCCGTTCAATATGATACCGGAAATTTTGTCGGTGAACAAAAGTATATCCGGAAATTTTGTTTTTCCTGACTCCGTTTTTATGCCCGTATCATTAGTGGCATCTTCAAATACGGTTGTGCCACTCTCTATTGCGGATTTAATCCAGCTGATTAGCTGACCTGCCCAATCTCTTTCGTTTCTTTTTATACTCATAGCGCATTAACCTCTTCAATTGAATGCCCAAATAAATCAAACGAATGTGTATTACAACACTTTTTATTAGAGCGGTGTATGGCTTCATTTATTCTATCGTTACAAACTTGTATGTAATCAATAAGTTGTACCTTATGCAAGAGCACGTTTTCATTTTTTTCAATGCCAATGTATTGTCGTTTTTCCAATAATGCCGACAGTAAAAAGCTGCCGCTACCGCAAGCGTTGTCCAGAACGATATCACCAGGATTTGTAAAAGTGCGAATCAGATAGCGACCCAATTCAACAGGTTTTTGCGTCGGATGATATACGTGTCCCTCTGATTCTGCAGTTTTAAAATAGACAAAATCTTCTATTGTTTGCTCTTCAAAACAAACGACGTCATTAGGATAGCGATTGCCATTGCTTTTGACATGGCGAGGTTTAAAATCGCCATAGCTGCCTGTATATTGGTCTTTTCTAAACCCTTTGTCGTATGCTTCTCCATTTGTCATTTGTGGGTTGTACGTTGGTTGCTGCTTGTAAAAAACACAAATATCCTCATGCTTGCGCAGAGGCTGCTTTTTAGCGTTTAGAAAATTGGTTGACTTGGATTTTATCCAAACTATTTTGTACTTAAACCATTCCTCATTGCTCAATATCAACTTGGCTGTAAACAAACCTTGTGAAGTTAAGGCTATCACGCCGTTGTCCTTGATAAGGCGAACGTATTCGTCCCACAATTTGGGCAAATCAATCACGGAATCCCATTTATTTTGCGTTGTGCCGTATGGCAAATCGCAAAGAATCATGTCAATGGATTTATCAGGTATATCGGGCAGAACTTCCAAGCAATCGCCTTGAATGACTCGGTTAAGGTAATTATCTATACTGTTAATCATATTCTTAATATTTCAAAAACTCCTAAAATAATAATTTGGAGTTATATAGGTAAAATTAGTTTGCTTTACTTCCTGCCTAAATTCTTCATTTTGTAAAAAACATTTTGATTGTTCTTGGCAAAGATGCAGAATAAACCAATATGTTCCTATGGATAAGGGAAGGAAGTTTTCAACAAAGCACTTGATTTTCACGACTGCAAACTGTTGACCTGTAAAGGCTGTGATGAGAAGCAAGACGTTACCTTTTTTCCTCAATTTCCTTTCCGTACCTGACCAGCTGTTCGTCGGTGAGGTTGTAGCGCGACACGATGAGCGCCAGCAGCAGGACGAGCAGGGCAGGCAAGGCGGCGAGCAGCGCCCTGATGCCGAGCAGGGCGGCGTCGCTCTGGACTTCGAGCGCGGAGTTGAAGCCGGTGAGCGAAAGCACAACGCCCGGAACAAAGCCGCCCAGCGCCAGCCCAAATTTGAAGAAGAATCCTATCAGCGCGTTGGCAATGCCCGAAATGCGCTTGCCGGTTTGCCACTCTCCGTAGGTGATGGCCTCGGGGATGAGCGACCAGATGAACGCGCCCACCACGCCAAAGCCGATGGAGCGCACGAGCTGGGCAACAAAAATCAGCGTAACGCTGCCGGCAGGGATGGCAAAGAGCCCCACGAAACCCACAAACGAAATGGCGAGCGAAAGGTAGAGCAGCCCCTTTTTGCCAAGCTTTTTGCGCAGCAGCGGCATGAACGGCAAAATGAGCAGCGCCGGCAGCGCGGAAATAACGTTGTAGTAGCCCACCAGATTTTCGTTGCCCAGGTTGTACTTCACAAAGTAGGTGGCCGCCGAGTTGGTGATGGCCATGATGGCAAACGCCGTGATGAACATGAACGAAATGACGCGCAGCGGCTTGTTGCGCACCACTTCGGTAAATAGGTCGGTAAACTTTACCTTTGCCTGATCTTTTTTTGAGATGACCACGCGCTCTTTGGTTCCTGCAAACGAAAAGAGGAGTGCTCCAAGCCCCGCCACGCCGTAAATGGCGATGGTCAGCAGCCAGCCGCCGCGCGCTTCGGGCGAGTTCATTGTTCCGGCAAAGGCAATCACCACGGTGGGCACGCCGTAGGTGATGGCAACCTGCGCCACGTTGACCAGCCACATGCGCGTGGTGGTGAGGATGGTTACCTCGTGCTGGTCGCGGGTGAGGGCGGCGTTGAGCGCGCCGAACGGCACGTTGACCGTGGTATATACGATGGAGAGGGCTACGTAGGTGGCGCAGGCGTAAACCACCTTGCCCGTTTCGCCAAAGTCGGGCACAACGAAGCAGGCTATCATCAGCAGGGTGAGCGGCAAGGCCATGATGAGCAGCCACCCGCGGTACTTCCCGAAGCGCGTGGAGTGCATGTCGATAATGGCGCCCACCACCGGATCCCAAATGGCATCGATGATGCGCACGCCAAGGAACATGGCGGCGGCAATGGCCGGGTTGAGCCCGTACACGTTGGTGTAAAAAAACAGCAGGTAGGTGGTTACCGTCTGGTAAATGAAGTTTTGCGCCATGTCGCCCGAGCCGAAGGCAATTCGCTCGCGCCACGAAAGCTTGTAGAAACCTTTTGCTTCCGCCGGGTTGGTTGTGTTCATAATCATTTGCTACTTCAAGTAAATTTATCTTACGTATTCGCTCTCCGGCGCACCGAGGTACGACGGCTTTAGCCCGCCAAAGTCTATCAGGATTTTTTCAAGTACGATGCCCGGCTCAAGTACCCGTATGCGCAGCGTGTGGTTGCCTGCTTCGCCTACGCTCATTTTGGTCAAAGCCTTGATGATGCGTTCGCCCTGCCACCTGCCGAGCGAGCCGTCGTAGCTTCCGTTGAAGTTGACGATTTCCTCCCTGCCGCCGTCGAACGAAAGGGCGTAGCGCAGCCCCTTGTTGGCGTTGAAGTTCAGCGTGGGCGCAAGGAGCAGCTGCACCTCCGCTTCTCCGCCGGGGGAAACGGTTTGCAGGTCGTACTCTACGTAAACGGAAGATTCGGCGGGCGGGTAGGCCTCCTGCGGGAACGTCGTTACCGCCGACCCCGTCCGGCCCAGATTTGGGATGATTTCCCAGCGGATATTCCCCTCGCCCCTTGCGCGGGCAAAGTGGTGCGCCTCAATGGAAATATAGCCGTCCTTTTCGGCAAAGCGCTTTTCCTTGGGCTCGTTGCGATGCACGTATTCCACCTTGGGCATAATGTTTGCCGGAGGGTTGTTCCACGAGGTGTAGCCTATACGCTGCTGGTCCATCTGGTGCGCCCACTTGCCGCCGGCAATGTCTTTGTTGTAGTGCAGGGTGAGGATGGAATCGCGCGCAAAGCACTCCTTTACCTTGTCGGCGCAGGCGTTTGCCCGCATGTCGTGGGCGGCGGCGTACTTTTTGTTCAGCGCCAGCGCGTAGTACATTTCGTAGAGGTTGCACACGGCGTTGATGGGAAACAGCACCAGCTCGTCAAAAGCGTCGCGGCACTCAACCGGCAGCAGGTTGTACATTCGCAGGGCGTTGAGCGCCAAATCCTTGTAGTCCTTGAGCGCTGTTTCAAATTCGCTGTAGCTGTCGAGGCTGAATGTTTTGTCGTCAAGCAGCTCCGGCGTTACGCGGCTGTTGTACTTCGTGTATAAATCCAGCATTCGCGCAATTTCCTTGACGTACTTTGCGCCGAATTGCTGCGCCACCCACGCCTCCGTCCATGCCGCGAGGTTTTGGGCGCTGAAGCGGTCGGGATTCCACGCGAGGTCGAGGAAAAAGCTGATGGGAAATTCCATCGGCTTGAGGTCGCCCACGTTGACCACCCAGAGTTTGTCCACGCCGTGGCGGTAGGCAAGGCTCATTTGCTCGTAGGTGCGCTCGTTTTGCGTAACGTTGAGCCACTTGTAGTTGCGGGGGGCGCCTACGTAGTCAAAGTGGTAGTAAACGCCGTATCCGCCTTTGCGCTTGGGGGCGTTAATGGCGGGCAGCTTGCGGATGTTGCCCCAGTTGTCGTCGCAGAGCAGCAGCGTAACGTCGTCGGGGACGCGCATGCCCTTGTCGAAATAATCCTGCACTTCTTTGTATAAAGCCCAGACTTGCGGCGTTTCTTCCGTTTTCTTTCCGGTTACGCCGGCAATAATCTCGCGTTGGTCTTTTACGATTTGCTGCAAGAGGGCGACATTGGCGTCTTCGCTCATCGGTTCGTCGCCGTCGCCGCGCATACCGATGGTGACGATGGTTTCATAATCTTTCATTCGCTTCATGCCGTCGCGCCAAAATTCGCGGAGGATTTGCCGGTTTTTGGTGTAATTCCATTCGCCTTTGCCGTAGCGTCGCCATTCGTCGTGGGCGCGACCGAGCGGTTCGTGGTGGGATGTGCCGACAACGATTCCCATTTCGTCGGCAAGGACGCCGTTACGCGGGTCGTCGTCGTAAAAGGCGTTGCCCCACATGGCCGGCCAGAGGAAGTTGCCTTTCAGGCGGAGAATCAGCTCGAACATGTGTTCATACATTTCGGAATTGACGCCGCCGAATTTTTCCTTACACCAGCCTTGAAAAGCGGGCGCTTCGTCGTTGATAAAGATGCCGCGATAGCGCACGGCCGGCTCGCCGTCGGTATAGACGCCGGGTTTTACGTACAGATTTTCCTGATGCTTTACCGGGACGTCCGCCCACCAGTACCAGGGCGATACGCCCATTTGCCGCGACAGTTCGTAAATGCCGTAAATCGTGCCGCGCTTGTCGCTGCCGGCAATAATGACTCCTTTTTTGACGCCTTCCACAGGATTATCAAGCGTTTGGATAAGGTATTTTTCATTTTTTCCTCTTAATTCCCTGCCGTCTATTTTACCTTTTTTTATCAACCGGTCGATGACTTCCGATTTGCCTGCCGTACCGATAATGACGGCATAAGATAAAAATCCGGTGGGCAACAATCCTGATACCCTCTGAAAATCGCGGTGCAGGTCGTTGGCCGCCCGCAGGACGCCCTTGTCGCCGTCGTCGGTAAAGACGTTGGCAGGCATTCCGTTGATTATTAAAGGAAAATAAGTGTTCTCCCGGTTTTCTGTGAAGACGAATTGGTTATTTCCGAAAGAAACCGGCAGAATGGAAATTAAAAAGAGAACGGTAAAAATAATTTTATTCATTGCGTTTATATTTTAGAATTTATTTGTTTTCGGTGATTGTAAGCGCGGATACTGTGCTTATTAATCCGTTTTGAACGGCGATGCCGGCAAGCCTTCCCTGTTGTATAAATTGGCGTTTTCGGGATTATCCGCCCAAGCATAGCGCACGGCAAACGGTTGGAGAATGGCGTCGTTCCAAACGATGACTTTGTTGTTTTTGATTTCGGCCTTTGCCGGAAGAAATTTTTTGTCCTTTCCGGCGATGACAAACGTATTCAGCGTATTACCCTTCATCATCAAGCCGCTTCCGGTATGTTTGAAAGTCAATATAATTTGATTTCCTTCGATTTCCATTGATTCGTAAACCGGGCCGGAATAAACGAGGGGGTTTTCGCCGTAAGCTAATTTTCGCGCCCATAATGACAGGCGTTTACCGACGTCTTTTTTGTTGAGCGGGTGAATATCGTTCCACTCGCCGGCGTCGATAGCGACCGCCAGTCCGGTATTGGGGATTTTTTGCGAAAGTTCCAACTGAACATCCCGCAACGCCGCCCATTGGCTGTTTGGTTGAAAGGGGGAAGGCTTCATGTAATTAGCCAACTGAACGAGCAGGAAAGGTAACTCTTTCTTCCACAAGCCGCGCCAGTCGCCGATAAGCGCCGACATCAGGCCGTAATATTCATCCGGTTTGCCGGTGTTTGCCTCTCCCTGATACCAGAGAACGCCCTTTATTTCGCAGTTTTGCAGAGGCGCTATCATGGCGTTGTAAAGTCCTGCCGGTTTGTTTTGGAAGGAAATGCCTCCGCCGGCTACGGCAGGCATTACTGCGCCGCTGTTGTATTTCCAATTTCCTTCGAGCGTAATTTCCTTGCGATTCTCAAATACCATTTTGTAAGGTTTATCCGTTACAAATCCTGGGAAACCGCTTTGACTGACCAAGCGCACGGCAATCACGTTTTTACCGGCCTTCAATATGCCTGGAGACAGTTTATAATTCCGGGGCGGATATTGATAAGCGGTTGCGCCGGCGAATTTTCCGTTCACGAAAACAGAGTCGGAGTCGATGATACGCCCCATATAAAGCATGGCCGCCTGATTTTCCTGACCTGCGGGGATGTCGATTTCTTTCCTGAACCAGAAAACGCCGTTAACCGGACGATTTTCATTGCGTCCCCAAGTATTATCGAGCAGGTCTATGGATTTCCACGAACTGTCGTCATAAGCCATCGAAGACCAATGCACGGCTTCCGTCAGTCCTTTGTCCTGTTCGTTTAAAACGGCAGTCCAACGTTGCCCCGGCAACGCGCCTAAACGCCGCATGTTTTCTACAAATTCGTCCGATTCGCAAATGCGCTTCTCGCTCAGCAAGGCGGGAAACGGTTGCAAGGCCTCTTCGCTTATCCACGCTTCGGCAGGCGAACCGCCGACGCTGGAGTTTATCAGTCCGACGGGCACGCCGGTCTTTTCATACATCTCTTTTGCAAAGAAATAAGCGACCGCCGAAAAATCCGGCGCGGTTTCGGGCGTAACGTCCACCCACTTGCAGGGCGTCACATCCGGTTGCGGCGCATGGAAATTATAACTTAAAGGGATTTTCACGTAACGGATATTCGGATTGGCATATTGCCTGATTTCCTCGCCGAACAATGTCATGACCCGCGAAACGGGCGTTTCCATGTTCGACTGTCCGGAACAGAGCCAAAGGTCGCCGAAAAGGATGTTTTTGATTTCAATGTTGTTGACGACGAGGTGATGAGGGCCTCCGGCTTTTTGGGCGGGCAAGCGGATTTCCCAATTACCGGCGGAGTCGGCCACGGTGTTGTAAGTCCGTTTTCCGAATATCAGTTTGACCGGCTCGCTTGATGCCGCCCAACCCCACAGTTTGACCGGCGTATCGCGCTGCAACAGCATGTTGTCGCCGATTAAGGACGGAAGTTTTACTTCGGCCTTCGGGCTTTGTATAAAGCAAAAAGTGAACAGTATATAATAAATAAACTTCGTCATAACAGTTATTTGTTTTATTTTGTACATAAAAAAATCGTGTAAAACATTTTCAAAAAAAATGAGTTACACGATTTTTAGCGTTTACTGTTTGCCTGCGGTTTATGTTTTCAGGATATTCCGGGCAGCGTACTTCAATTTCCATAAGCGAGAATTATCTTTTCACTTCAATTTTCGTAACCAAAATTGCATGTTTCACTTCAAAAATCCAAACCAAAACAACAACTTTTTTATTATTTATCGTGTAACCCAATTTTTCAAAGAACGTTTTTGCGGTTTCCCGCTTAGTTGTAAAGGCGGAAATCAATCCGCCTTTACATTTGATTATCATGTCCGGACAAGGTTTTACCTCATCCGGTCTATCATCGTGACGACAGGTAAAGCCTGTCGAGATGAAGACAAAATTGTTTACACGTGATTTATTTGAAAAACAAGCGAAGATAAAAACCTTATTTTTTGAGAGTTATGAGTTATAAATTATAAGTTATGAGTTGGCGCAAAGCGCTGCAAACAAACGTCGCTTCGCGCCAAACCTCATTTTCACCTAATTCCATTTAACAAAACCACCTCAGTAGCAATGAAATATAACATACACAACAACCTCATTACCTCATTGGTTGTCCGTTTTTTTGCGAATCGTTTGCTGATAAAATTTGACATATCTGTCGTATTCATCTGCATAACTTTGTTTTTTGTGGTGTTCTTTCTGAATTTCTATGTATGTGCACAAATCGTGAATATGGCGTTTGGATACTGCGGCGCACGCGATACAAGAAAATGAACGTGTTCGGGATTGGCATAGATTGAATACATTTTGCAGCCATTGTTATTGATTATTCCGGTAATATATTTTTCAATCCGATCACGGAATTTTTCCAAAATCAACGGCATTCGGTTCTGTGTTGTGAAGACAAAATGTGTGTATAAATTATTGTACTCTACTTTCATATCAATGAGGTAATGAGGTTATTGTATGTGTTATATCCATTTGCTTGCTACTGAGGTTGTTTTGTTAAAAAAAATTAGGTAGAAATGAGGTTTGCTGTTTTTGTATCCAGTACGATATTCCTCATTTATAAGGCGTTCGGAGGTGTTCGTGCAGTAACTGTTCGTTGGCGGTATCACTGAATTTACCTTCTTCCCAGTATTCATCCATCTTAATATCA
>JAISLN010000077.1 GCA_031290835.1 Prevotellaceae bacterium | reverse complement strand
CTCACCTCATTTTTGCTCCGGTCATCAAAATAAACTCCTCCCGCGTTTTGAGCTGCGAAAGGAACACGCCCGTGAAGGCGGAGGTGGTGGTGACGGAGTTTTGCTTTTCTACGCCCCGCAGCTGCATGCAGGTGTGCGCCGCCTCGATGATAACGGCCACGCCCATGGGCTTCAGCGCGTCCTGTATGCAGTCGCGGATTTGCACCGTGAGGCGCTCCTGCACCTGCAGGCGGCGGGCAAAGGCGTCGACCACGCGCACAATTTTGCTCAGCCCCGTAATGTATCCGTTGGGGATGTAGGCCACGTGCGCCTTGCCGTAGAACGGCAGCAGGTGGTGCTCGCACATGGAGTACAGCTCAATGTCTTTTACCAAAATCATCTGCCTGTACTCCTCGCTGAACTTTGCCGAGTTGATAATTTCAACGGGGTCCTGCCGGTAGCCCTGCGTAATGAAAAGCCGCGACTTGGCAACGCGCTCAGGGGTTTTGAGCAGCCCTTCGCGGGCGGGGTCTTCGCCGAGTATCTCAAGGATTGCCCTGACGTGCTCGCGGATGGCCTGCACCTTTTCTTCGTTGTAGTCGTCGATTCTTGTATAGTGTTCGCTCATTTTTTTGCTATCTTTGAAGCCGCAAAGGTACAAAAATAACTCAACATGCAACACCTGATAACCGCCGCCACCGACATGGAGCTCTCCGCCGTCCGCCGCCAGTTGCGGGGCGTGGCGGGAGTGAGCTTTGCCGTTACAGGCGTGGGGATGCTGGCCACCGCGTGTGCGCTGTCGGAGCTGCTTGCGCAGAGGCGCTACGATGTGGTGGCCAACGTTGGCATTGCCGGAACGTTCACGCCGCAGCTGGCGCCAGGGCAGGTGGCGCTGGTGGAGCGGGAGCGCGTTGACGGCTACGGGGCGGAAAGCGCGGAGGGCAGCGTGAGGCTTTTCCCCAGCGGCGAAATGGTTTGCCCCTACGCCGGTGATTTCGCTGCGCTGCAACCGTGCCCCAAGGTTGCGGGGCTGACGGTAAACCTGCTGACGGAAAGCCCTGCCCGCGTTGCCGCCCGCAAGCGGCTGTATAGCGCCGATGTTGAAACGATGGAGGGGGCGGCGTTTTTTTTCGCCTGCCTGCGCCGGCAAGCAAAGTTTGTGCAGCTGCGCGGCGTCTCCAACGTCGTGGGCGTGCGCGACAAGTCGCAGTGGAAAACGGCAGAAGCGCTGGAAAATCTGGGAAAAGTTGTTCAAAGGCTGGTTACATAATTTACAAATTAAGAATTTACAGAATTACATAATTTGCAAATTCGAGATATTTAATTTGTAAAATCCTGTAAATCAAAAATATGTAAATTCTGTAAATTCTGTAATTATGTAAATCAATTATGTAAATCAATTCTGTAATTATGTAAATTATATGCGCCTATCTTTTTCTACCTGCCCAAACGACACCTTTATTTTTCACGCCATGCTGCACGGCAAAGTCGATACTGAGGGCTTGACGTTTGATGTGCAGCTGGCGGACGTGGAGGAGCTCAACCGCGCAGCCTTTGCCGGCGAGGCGGAGGCAACCAAGCTGAGTTACGCCGCCTACGCCCACGTTGCCGACAAATACTCGATTCTGGACTCCGGCAGCGCGTTGGGAAAAGGAAACGGGCCGCTTTTGGTGGCCAAAAATGTGGCGAACGTAACCGAAAAAACGCGGGTTGCCATTCCCGGAAAATATACCACCGCGGCGCTTTTGCTGCGCATGGCTTTTCCGCAGGTGAGCCGGCTGCGCGAAAAGCTGTTTTCGGACATTCCGCAGGAAATCCTGCAGGGCAGCGTGGACGCCGGAGTGCTCATCCACGAAAGCCGCTTCACCTACCGGCAGCAGGGCTTGCACCTCCTGTCCGACCTTGGACAGGCGTGGGAGGAGCGTAGCGGGCTACCCATTCCCCTTGGCTGCATTTGCATTAGCAAGCGCGTGGACGGCGAGCAGCAGCAAGCCTTTGGGCGAACGCTGCGCCGCAGCGTGGACTACGCTTTGCAAAATCCCCGCGAAAGTCGTACTTTTGTGCGGCGCTACGCCCGCGAGCTGAGCGACGAAGTTATCGACAAGCACATTGCCATGTTCGTCAATAGCTACACGCAAAGCCTTGGCAGCGAGGGGCGAAAGGCGGTAGCTGCGCTCCTAAAGCTGGCCAACGCCGAGCACGCAAGCCCCGATTTTGTATAGCGCTTAAATGGGTATTCAACACTTAAATATTCAGGAAAAAATGATTGTAGTAACAGGGGCGGCGGGATTTATTGCCAGCTGCCTGACCGGAGCGCTCAACGAGCAGGGCTACCGCGACCTCGTGCTGGTGGATGACTTTTCGCGCACGGATAAAAAGCCAAACTACGAGCGCAAAAAGTACGTTGCGCTGGTAGAGCGAAGCGACTTTTTTGGCTGGCTCAAGGATAACCATCGCTACGTGGAGCTCATTTTTCACCTTGGAGCGCGCTCCGCCACCACCGAAGCAAGCGCAGAGGTGCTGCAAACGCTCAACCTCGGCTACTCGCAGCGCGTTTGGGAGATGTGCGTGGAGCTTGGGCTGCCGCTGATATACGCTTCGTCGGCGGCGACGTACGGCGGGGGCGAGCACGGCTACTCCGACCGCCACGAGCTGGTGGAAAGCCTCGTGCCGCTCAACCTGTACGGCAAGTCAAAGAACGATTTCGACAAGTGGGCGCTGAAGCAGCCGCAAGCGCCGTTCTTCTGGGCGGGGCTGAAGTTCTTCAACGTTTACGGCCCCAACGAATACCACAAGCAGCGGATGGCGTCCGTCGTGCTCCACGCCTACAACCAAATACGGCAAACGGGCAGCATGAAGCTCTTCCGCTCGCACAACCCCGCCTACCCCGACGGCGGACAAATGCGCGACTTTGTTTACGTCAAAGACCTCTGTGACGTCATGATTTTCCTGATGGAGGAGCGACCACAATCGGGGATTTACAACATGGGAACGGGCAAAGCGCGCACTTTTCTTGACCTTACAAAAAGTACCTTCCGGGCAATGGGCGTTCCCGAAAACATCTCCTACATCGACACGCCGGCGGATATCCGCGAAAAATACCAGTACTTTACCGAAGCTGACATGGGCAAGCTGCGCAGCGCAGGCTACACCAAAGCGTTCACCTCGCTGGAGAGCGGCGTGGAGGATTACGTGGCGCGATACCTTGCCTCGCACAGCTTCCTTTGAAATTTTGAATTCTAAATTTTGAATTTTGAATTTTGAATTTTGAATTGCGCGAAGCGCGCGGGAGGGGGGAAATTTTAAATTTTGAATTTTGGGTAGTGTCATATATCGTATGATGTTGCGTCAAGCCCTGCTACAGTTGGCTTCGCCGAACTTCGCTTCGGTTGCCCGTAGGGTAATAATATCAATAGCAAAATAGGATACCCCCTTATCGCCAATAGCCCGTAGGGCTTTAACTTCGTCGTTTTTTATTAATTCCCTGCGGGAAACCGGAGCGAAGCGGAGCTCGGCGAAGCCAATTGAGAAAAAGAGAGACGCCGATTTCTATTGATATTATTGCCCTACGGGCAAACGAAGCG
>JAISLN010000076.1 GCA_031290835.1 Prevotellaceae bacterium | reverse complement strand
ATCGTTCCGGGGATCTAAGTAGCGTGCCATAGCCGGTTTATATTTTTTGCAAAATTACATGAAAAATGGGAGTTTTCCAAGTTTGCTTCTTAATTGGGGCGCACTTCAAATTGTCGCGCAAGGTAGTACCGAGGGATTTTGCTGGAAACCATGCCGTCTTCCCGCTCCCTTGCATCCCGCAGGGCTGCGCCTCTCGGTAGAACCGGCGTAAACCTCGCCTCTCTTTGCATCCCGATGGTCGCAGGGGGCTCAAAGGGAACGAAATTTTTCTTCCGGAAATCAACCTAAAAAAGGAGGCGGCGAAAACCTCATTTTTACCCCATTTAAGCAACGTAACAACCTTAGTAGCAGAAATATATGATGCTAATGAGGTTGGTTGCAGGTGGCGTATTTCTTGGCCACTGAGGTCGTTTTGTTTGGAAAATTAGGTGAAAATGAGGTTGTTGTGCAGAATAGTTTCAGCAAAAATCAGCGGAAAAAATTGCGCAGGTTTGCACACCTTACCCTGCGGGACTTGCAATTGACTTCATGGAAAATATAAATTAATTCATGCGATGTACTTATTTTTCTTATTTTCTTACCTGCATTAATTAAATATATTATGCATTTAGAAGTTACACGCATGGATAATAAAATAAAAAATAGCTATAGCTCCATAAAATCCAATGGAAAATACAGTAAGCAAGCGACTTGAGCAGCTGCGCAGCTACATGCGCACCAAAAACCTGCAAGCCTTTATCATCCCCTCCACGGATGCGCACACGAGCGAGTACGTCCCCGAGCACTGGGAGTCGCGGCGCTGGGTGAGCGGATTTACCGGATCGGCGGGGACGGCTGTCGTTACCCTCGGCAGCGCCGGGCTGTGGACGGATGCGCGGTATTTTCTTCAGGCGGCGGACGAGCTGCGCGGCAGCGAAATCGTCCTCTTCAAAGACCGGCTGCCGGATACCGTAACCATTCGGAGCTGGCTCGTCAGCCAATTGCCGGAGGGCGGCCGCGTGGGGATAGACGGCGGAGTATATCCGGCAAAGGACGCGCTGGCGCTCCAAGCCGAGCTGGGGGAGAAAAATATAGCGCTCGTGCCCGACTTCGACCCGTTTGCCGACGTTTGGCGCGACCGTCCGGCCTTGCCCAAGGATCAGGTAAGGGTGCTTCCGCTCGAATTGGCCGGCGAAACGCCCCGCCGGAAAATTGAACGAGCGCTGGCGGAGGCCGAAAAGTACGGCGCCAACGCCGTGTGGGTGAGTACGCTGGATACCATAGCGTGGCTCTTCAACATACGGGGGAGCGATGTGCCCTACAATCCGGTGGCGGTAGCGCACGCCTTTCTCTCCCGCGGGCAGGTCATCCTCTTTATCGACGGCGACAAGGTGGCGCCTGCCGTAGCCGAGCACCTGCTGGGCGAAGGCGTAACCATAGCCGGCTACCGCGAAGCTGCCGACTTCTGGACAAAAGCTCGCGGCCTGCAGGTGTGCCTCGATAGCGGCAAGCTGTCGTTCAACCTCTACAAGGCCATCGCCGCGGGCAACAGGGTGGTGGACGTGTTGTCGGTTGCCGACAGGCTGAAGAGCGTGAAGAACGAAACCGAAATTGCGGGCTTTCGGCGCGTCATGGTGCGCGACGGCGTTGCGCTTGTCCGCTTTTTGATGTGGCTCGAAAAGGCGGCGCCCGCAGGAGAGGTGACGGAGTACGCCGTGTGCCTCAAGCTGAAGGAGCTGAGAAGCCGGCAGGAGAATTTTGTCGGCGAAAGCTTCCACACCATTGCCGGGTACGCCGCCAACGCCGCCATCAACCACTACCACCCAAGCGCCGAAAGCAGCGCCGCAGCTGCCGCCAAAGGTTTTTTGCTGGTTGACTCCGGCGGGCAGTACTTGGACGGCACTACCGACGTTACGCGCACGCTTGCCCTCGGCGACCTTACCGACGACATGAGGCAGGACTACACGCTCGTGCTGAAGGGAAATATCAGCCTTTCGCGGGCAATTTTTCCGGCGGGCACAAGAGGCTCGCAAATCGACGTGCTGGCGCGAAAAGCTATGTGGGAGCGCGGCGTGAACTACCTGCACGGCACGGGGCACGGCGTGGGGCACTTCCTCAACGTGCACGAAGGCCCCCACAGCATACGCCCCGAAGAAAATCCCGTCGGGCTGCAAGCCGGGATGGTGGTCACCAACGAGCCCGGCATTTACCGCGACCACCGCTACGGCGTGCGAACGGAAAACATGATGCTTACCCGCCGCGTGATGGCCACCGACTTTGGCGATTTCTACGGCTTTGAAATCCTCACCCTGTGCCCGATTGACACAACGCCGGTTGTGAAGACCCTGATGACGGACGAAGAAACGGCGTGGCTAAACGCCTACCACCAAACGGTATATGAAAAGCTGTCGCCCTGCCTATCGGGGGAAGAGGCAGCATGGCTAAAAAATAAAACAAAAGCAATATGAGCATATTTAGCAAGTTTCCGCGCACTTTTTGGGTGGCCAACAGCATTGAGCTGCTGGAGCGCTGGGCATGGTATGGGTTTTTCATGCTGTTTGCCAACTACCTCACCGGATCGTCGGACATGGGCGGGCTGGAGTTTTCGCAAAGCCAAAAAGGCTTGATCATGGGCATCGGGACGGGCATCCTCTACTTTCTCCCCGTCCTCACCGGCGCCATTGCCGACCGCTACGGCTACCGCAAGGTGCTGGCGCTGGCGTTTGTCATCTACGCCACGGCGTTTGCCTTTTTTCCGCAGGCCTCGTCGTTTACCGCCGTATTCGCCATGTACATTTACTTGGCGCTGGGTGCGGCGCTGTTCAAGCCGATTATTTCGGCCACGGTGGCCAAAACCACGCGCCCCGAAACCTCCTCCATCGGGTTTGGCATTTTTTACATGATGGTGAACATCGGCGCTTTTTTTGGCCCGCTGATAACGTTGCTGTTCAAAAGCCGGTCGCACCTCATCTTTTACGTGTCGAGCGGCGTCATCCTGCTCAACTTTGTTTTGCTGCTCTTCTACAAAGAGCCGGAGCGCGCCGAGGTGAAAAAGGAAAGCTCGCTGCTGCGCACGTTCAGGGAGATATTCCGCAGCATGGCGAGCATCTTCAAAGACCCCGGTTTTCTTGTCTTCCTGCTCATTGTGGCCGGCTTTTGGGCTATGTACTTTCAGCTGTTCTTTACGCTCCCCGTTTTCATTTCGCAGTGGGTGGATACGGGCGTGCTCTACCACTTTTTCGACGTTCACATCCCGCTCATCAGCGCCAGCTACAGCCCCGCGCCGGGAACGCTCGACGCCGAGTTTATCACCAACATGGATGCGCTGTTCATCATCATCTTCCAAATCGTGGTGTCGGCGCTGGTGATGCGCTGGAAGCCGCTCCGCTCCATGGTGGCCGGTTTTTTGGTCTGCACCGTCGGGATGGCGCTGACGCTCTTTTCGCAAAACGTGCTCTTCACCATAGCCGCCATCTTCATCTTTTCGCTGGGCGAAATGGCGGGCTCGCCCAAGATTACCGAATACATCGGCCTTATTGCGCCCAAAGACAAAAAAGCGCTCTACATGGGCTACTCGTTCATTCCGGTTTTTGTGGGGAACGTTCTCGCGGGCTTCATTTCGGGCAACGTTTACCAAGCCATGTCCGACAAGGTGGCCATTACGGAAAAGCTTATCGCCGACAAGGGCTTGACGGTGGCGGACGGGCTTTCTACGCACCTCCGCTTTGAGGAGGCAGCCCGCCAGCTTAGCCTCTCGCCGCAGGAGCTCACCAACCTGCTCTGGGATACCTACCACCCATCCGGCATGTGGGTGGTGGTGCTGTCTATTGGGCTTGTGGCCACGCTCTGCCTGTTTATCTACGACAGGGCGGGGAAGAAATTCTAAATTTTGAATTTTGAATTTTGAATTGCGCGAAGCGCAAAATAGCGGGCGTAAGCCTAAGTCCCGCAGGGACGGCACTTTATTAACCGTAGGCTTTAGCCTGCGGCAACGGCACGAGTAATCTCCCCTCACGGAAAGTCCCGCAGGGACGACACTTATCCGCAGGCTTTATCCGGCGGATTTAACCGGCGGACACGCTATGCTCTCGTGCTGTAGCCATTACCCTATCTCCATCCGCAGGCTAAAGCCTACGGTTAATAAAGTGCCGTCCCTGCGGGACTGTCCGTGTGGAGAGGGGATTACTTAGCTGCCGCAGGCTAAAGCCTACGGTTAATAAAGTGCCGTCCCTGCGGGACTTGCTCACAGCAATTAGCTTTTATGAAAAGTATAAATTAAATGCTGCCTTGTACTTATATATCTGTAAATAAAATCATTATATTCATCAATTCAAAATTTTGTGGAATACTTGTGAAACTTTGCAGCAAAAAATCACTACCTTTGTGGCGTAACAAACAATAAAACAAATAACCATGAGATTTGCGCTCAACGAACAAACGAAACATTCAGTAGAAGAAGCAACAGGAATACCGTATGACGATATTGTTGCTATGGATATTGAAGAGCTGCAGGAAAGAATTTGCAAAAGAGTAGGCAAAAAGAAGCTTGACTTTAACTCCGATGACGATCCTCGGATGCCCGGTATGCGTGGCTCTATTTACTGGAGCCTTGGGCGCTGGTTTAGCTTCAACAAAAAAAAAATGGATAAGCACATAGAGAAGCTGTGTAAAAATGAACTCCCTGCAAAGTAAACTTGCTCCGCTGTACGAAATTTATAGCAGCACGATAAAGCCGCTCATCGCTGCAATTGAAGTGCAGCAAGAAAAGCAACCGTCGCAGCTGTATAATGAGATAAGAGCATTTAATGACCACGTTGCAAGATGCTACCGCAAGGGAATTACGGATGACGAAGTAGACATTCAAGCTGCAAAAGCTATGGGGCACTTAGAAAGGCTTGCGCTGGATTGCTATAAATTCTTGCATGTATACTACCACGACAAGGCGGTGATTAAATTTGAAAAAGAGGTGCGAAAAGTTGACTTGTCGACGGTTAGCAACGGTGAGTTTTATTTAAGATATAGGCGCCTCCGCACAAATATCTTTCAGAGCTTAAGGGAGGCTAAGCAAAAGGAGGACGACAAAAAGATAAATCAATTGAGCTCTACCAACAGGCACACAACCAATATACGGAGCTGCTAAAGCTGATAGATGACAACTATGTGTATATTCTCAGGGCAAAGGCGAAGTTTTCTACAGACAAAAGGCGGAACTTTTTTCAATGGTTTGCAGCGGCTGTTATTTCCGGTGTATTGTCCGCTTTTATTCCTTGGAACAAGTTGTGGGACAAGTTTTTGTGGTTGATTACATATTTTTTTCGTTAAAAGATGATTTTGGGGGCTTTGTAATGGAATGAGGAACAGGGGGAAATTTTGAATTTTGAACGACTTTGTTGCAACGAATGACGGCAAGCGGCAAAAAGTCCGTAGGATTTTAATATGGATTACCTCGTGCTGCGCCTACGGCTTGCACGAGGTAAGAGTCCCCCCGATTATTCTCGGAGCTGCGTAGCAGCTCAGCTACTATGCGACCAAAGAACTGCCCCCCTAAAGTAGGGTATTCAGACCTGCGTAATTTTTTCTGCTGATTTTTGGCGAAATTATTCTGCGCGAAAACCTCATTTTTACCCCATTTAAGCAACATAACAACCTCAGTAGCAAAAGTATATGATGCAAAAAGTAACCTCATTACCTCATTGTTTGCTCGCAGCATCGCTCAATAAAATTAATGAGGTTGGGTGTAGGTGGCGTATTCCATGGCTACTGAGGTTGTTTTGTTTGAGAAATTAGGTGAAAATGAGGTTGTTGAGGCAATTGCTTTCGGCAAAAATCGGAAGAAAAATTACGCAGGTTTGAATACCCTACCGTAGGGGAATTGAGAAAGAGAGGTATCCTATTTTTTTATTGATATTAATCCCCTACGGGGAACCGGAGCGAAGCGGAGCTCGGCGAAGCCAATTGGGAAAGAGAGAGAAAGGGGGAACGCCGTTTTTCTATTGATATTATTGCCCCTACGGGCAATCGGAGCGAAGCCGGAAAAATAAAGCATCATACAATGTATGACGCTGCCCAAAAAAAAATCATACCTCAGACAGCTGCGAAGAAGTATTTTCCCAAAAAATTTCCCCCAAATTCGGACTCTTTTCCTCGTGATTCACAAAAAACGTTAACGAACCAACTGTCTTTATAATTAATTTTTTACCTTTGCCGGATGGTGTGGCATATAGCTTTGAAGTAACCAAAAAAATAAGGAAGGACAACTAATCGTAGAAAAATTGCAACCGAGCAGAATGAGAATACGCAACACTTGTGTGCTGGCGTTGGCCATGCTGATGTGGTTTTGCGCGCGCGCGCAGCAGGAAGTGCAGCTTAGCCAGTACATGTTCAACGGGCTAACGATCAACCCTGCGCTGGCGGGCAGCTACGAAACGTTTAACGCGCAGCTGCTCTACCGGATGCAGTGGCTGGGCTTTGGCGGTGCGCCCCACTCGCAGGTGGGCTCGGTGGACGGCGTGCTGAACCAAAGCTACAGCATGGGCTGGGGACTGTCCGTAGTGGGAGAGCAAATGGGGCTGATGAGCACCATGGGCGCATACGCCACCTACGCCTACCGCATACGCCTCAACGAAATGGACGATAGGCTCAGCCTAGGGCTCTCCGCGGGAGCCATGCAGGAAAAGTTTGGGGGAGTAGAAGCCAGCGCTACGAGCAGCAACGGGGAGGCAATATACGCGGACGACCCGCTGCTACGTCCCGACAGCCGCTGGTGGCCGGATTTTAGGGTGGGGGCCTACTACTCCTACGGCAAAACGGCCTACGTTGGCCTCTCGGCCTCCAACCTCGGCAGCTTTATCGACTTTGGCGCCGATTCGTTCCGCCTCAACAGCCCGCACATATACCTCATGGCAGGAATGCACCACTACTTTGACGCCGACTGGAGGCTCTCGCCAACGCTGCTGGCGCACTACACGCTCTACGACCGACCCCTGCTGGACGCAAACGTGGCGGTAACCTACCGCGATATGGTGTGG
This sequence comes from Prevotellaceae bacterium, assembly GCA_031290835.1. Taxonomy (GTDB): domain Bacteria; phylum Bacteroidota; class Bacteroidia; order Bacteroidales; family UBA932; genus JAITMY01. Next base: position 16,870 of record JAISLN010000076.1, on the reverse strand, counting down.
CTGGGCCTTGGCCTGCGTGCAACGCTCCCCTTCAACGAGCCAAAGGGAAGCAGCTACCCCAAGGCGAGCGTGGCAAACGCCATGGCCATTATGGCCGAGGTGTGGGTTACGCCTTCCCTCAGAATAGGATACTGCTACGACTACTCCCTTACGAGAATGGCGGTGGGGAACGTGCAAACGGGAAGCCACGAAATTTCGCTCGGATACACCCTCTCGCGAAAGCTTGAGGTGATAAGAAACCCAAGAGGGTTTTGACGAAAATGATAAACGCACCCACGCACGAGCTTGATAGAAAAGTGATGCCGGCATGGTTGTGAGCTAAAAATAATTTTGATATGAAAAAATTTACTAATAAATTCCTTACGGTAGCGGCGCTTACGCTGGTGATGATGGCGGGAGTGGGCGCAAATATCGCTGTGGCCGCCTATACAGCGAATAAGGATACGGCTACCGTCAACAAGGTGCACTATAAAATTGGGTTTGTAAGCAATAGCGAATGTTGGTATAATGACAGCTATATTAAACGTCCGGGTGTAGATAATAAAACAGACATTAACCTTGTATTAAGCCCTGCTAATGGTAGCAGCCAGAGCGCCACAAAGGACACTGCATTTATAAAAGTAGATACAGCCTTTATTAAATTACTAAATATTACGTCAAATGAGGATGATTTTCCCGCTAAAGTAGTTAGAAGTGATTCTGCCTTTTTTGTCTTTTTTGGCGGAACTATTAGTAGCAATAAAAAAACCGTTAAGATAACGGCAGAATTGAAGCAACCGAAAGATCCCGATACAGTTTGGGTAACAGTAAAAGATACCACCATTATCGCATTCCTTGGAACAATAGAAGAAGCCTCTGTTTCTTCGGTTGAAGAACCTATTGAGATGGGAAACTCAATAATTTCTTTGAAGAAAGGCGATACTATAATTTCCACCATAGTAGCATTGGACACCACAAAGCAGCTCAGGTACTATTTTGCTGGCGATAAAGGAGTTGTTACAGGTCTTAATGCCGGCAAGGATAGCATAGGATGGAAAAAAGCAAAAATGAAAGACGGTCCTGATGAAACATTGCCGACTTTACCATCGCCCGGCGCTTTTTTTCAAGCTTCGGATGACTCTCTCAAGTACAAGTATGCGTACAAATATATTGCCAGCACCTGTGGATTGGACACTTCTCTACACGTAGGCGTGTGGATAAAAAAAGGGTATAGCCCGGTGCTCGCAAAGAGGATACAGGACAAATCCCCCGCCGATAAATATACGGAGGTGGACACCGCAGGCAACCTCTCCGCCTGCACGAGAGTGTACCAAATTCCGCTGCCCTACATAGTAGATACTATTGCAAGTAATAATGGTAGTAGGCCGATTGATACCATTCAGGTAGATACGGTATGGCGTATCGTAGCTGCGAATGGGAATGTAATACGCACCGGCTTCCTCGCCATAGGGGGTAGGGGTGTTGCCTACAGCTACCAATGGGGAAATGCAGCTGATACAGTTCATCTAAAAGAGGGAAGCGAGTACACGGTAAAGTACAAGTTCCGCTACAGGTACGCCGACCCCGACAGCGTATCTTACGACACCGTCCTGATAGCTGTGCCGCACTCCATACGTACCAACCGCGACACCGCCGGCTACACCGCCGTGGGGATGCTGCAAAATGGGGTGCGTACCGGCGACACCGCCCGTATTGATGTGATGCTCAATGATAGCATAAGCAGCTGCCTTATCCTTGATAGCGTGGTTTTGCAGGCGTCTAAGCCCGATGGCGCGTATGCCGATACGGGCACAAGCCGTCGTGGCGGTACGGTGATAGCCGGTAGCGTTACCGAAAGCGGCGGGGCGAAGAAAAAAATAGTGAAGTACATCTCTCCCCTCAACTACCAGGGGCTTGATACGTTCACCTACCAGCTAAAGGATACCTCCGTGTACGGAAAGTTGGCAGGCAACGTTAAAACGGACACCGTATTTGTGCGCGTGCTGCCCCGGTACGCCCTTACGGTAACCAAAACGGTGGATAGCGTTGTCAACCGCAAGCTCCGGCGAGGGCAAGGCGACCCCAACCTCGACAGCGTACTTGTGGGCGACACGGTTTACTTTAGCGTGAGGGTGAAAAATTCCGGCAAAAATTTTATTGCGGATAGCATCATCACGGTGAGTGATACCCTGCCGGCAAGCTTTGATACGGTTGCCACCTCCGGCGCCGCGGTGGTAGCAACAGCGCCAAAAATGGTGCTGGAGTGGAAAATCGGCGCTGTGGGCGATACGCTCAACGTGGGCGAGGAGGATACCATTACCTACCGGCTTGTGGCGCTTAAGCCTACCAATCCGGCGGCGCCCGATACCAACAGGGTGCGCGTATCCGTTGCGCTGCCCAAAAACACCTTTGAAGCTCCCTCCGGCGATACCGCTTTCGCCCACAGCGATACCGTGCTGCTGCATGTTTATGAAAGCATAAATGTTGCGTTCTCGGAGCGGATTGATACCTCCGCCTCCGGTGGCGCCTCACCACTGTTTACGGACACGCTGACCTGCGACAGCCTTTACCAAAAAATTAAATTTGTGCTGACGGCAGCAAATACGGGCTACTCGCCGCTAAAGAGCATTACCATTAGCGATACGCTTTCCGCAGGCATGAGGCTTGTGGATGCTGCGTTCTACCTGATTGGTAAAAATAGCGTCAGAACACCAATTTCTACCGGGAGCACGACCAAAACGCCGTTGGCCGCCGATACCGTTTACACGTGGGGCTTTTCGAACGTTCGCGTAGGCCCCGACTCTGCGCTACAGATGGAGCTTACCGCCGCGGTGGACACTTTGGGTACGTTCGGGAGCAGGGGCTACGCCTTTGAGCAAAACGGCTGGATAGATATTGACAGCACGGACAACTACGACAGTATCGCCTCCGTAGTAATTTTTCAGCCCGAAATTAAGCTTGAGGTCAAAAAGGAATGGGGCAAGTACTCCACCTCTACCGGCAGCGTAACGCCATCCGGCGAAAATCCGTACATCGGCAAGGGCAACACCTTGCAGCTTACCATTACTGTTATCAACAACAGCACCCTCCCGCTGCGCAACGTAGTGGTGCGGGATACGCTGGACATAGCCTACCTGCAAAGGCGGGAGGATGGCCTTCACTCGTCGTCGCCAACCTCGTTGCTGGTATGGACGACGGACAGCTCTTCCTTTGAGGGAAGCATAGGCTACTTAGCTGCCGGAGATAGCAGCACCCTGTATTTTTACGTAAAAGCAAAGGATACGACAGATTACGCCGGGCGTGGAACGCCTGGCGTCATTTCCAACGACAAGGTGGGCAACGTTGCCTACGCCTACCTCCCAAGCTACTACGGCTACGACAGCGCTTACTGCGACAGCATCACAGAATTTGCCATCCAGCCGGGGCTCGACCTTACGCTAAAGGCCAGCGTAATGCCTCACCGGCAGCGGCAGGGCGATACGGTAAGGCTAAAGCTGGTGGTTGCAAACACCTCAGAGGAAGAGGGTGTAGATGAAGATGTAGCGGTAGAGGTGGTTTTCCCCCACGACAGCCTGACGTATGTTGGCAGCGCACCAACGTCGGGCAGCGCCTACGACCCGCAAAGCAGCACGTGGACTATCTCGTCGGGCAAGCTCGGCAAGGTTGACGGCTCCGGCTCCAGCTCCGACAGCATAATCATTACGCTGGTAGCGCAGGATAAAATGGGCCGCGTAACGCTGGGCGGAAACGCCACATCCGCCCCAGACGCCAACAAGAGCAACAACGTTGGCTACGATACGCTGCGCATAGTAAAAAACCCCGTTGACCTGCGCGTAGCAAAAAAAGTAACCGATACCGTTTACCTCGCGCAAGATCCGGTGGAGATACTCGATAGCATTACCATACTTACCGACGAGGCTGCCATTGGCGGCATTACGCTGGTGGACTCGCTGCCGTTGAGCGTCGTTCGCGGCAGCGTTGGAATTATAGGACCGCAGGAGTTAATAAACGTTTTAAAAGTGGATTCGACCGGAACCCCGGGTCGCTACTTTGTTGCCACAAAAACCTCCATATCGCTAAGTAGCAACGCGGATACCACCGTAGTGATACGCTATAGGCTAAGCGAGAGGGGCAATCACGCGGGCGTTGCTACCGTTTTTTGCGACAGCGTGGAGGCAACAAAGGTGAATAACGTTGCGGTTGCCACCACGAGCGTGCTCCCAATGGTTAACCTGAAAGCTGCACCGCTCACGGCAAGAGCAATGCACCCGAACTTGGTGGGTAGCAACCCCGCTCAAGTGATGGAGGGCGATACCATAGCCTATACGCTGGTGGTTGAGCACGACCCATCCACCAGCAATAGCGACGCCACCGACGTAACCCTTGCCTTTGATCCCCTTGACGATTCGGATCCGATAGCCTTGGTTTCGGTAGAATCTTTGGGCAGCAACGAGGGAGCTGTGTACAACAACAATAGGGTGGTATTTGAAAACGTAAGGCTCGGAGAAACAGCTACCGTTGTGGCGCGGGTGCGGGTTAAGCCCAACACCGCCGGTAGCGCCATTAGCTGGAGAGCCCACCTCTCGTGCGCAAGCGATATATGGCACGTTAACGATACCGCCGCCACCGTCGGCAGCCTAACGGTAGTAAATAATCCGAAGGATGTAAGCGTTAGCATCACGCCTCGCGACACGGTTTTCTACATGTCCGACGCAAATTGGGCGGACAGCATGACGCCGATGTTTGGCTATACGATACAAGTAACCAATGGGGGAACGGAGCCGCTGACGGGCGTTACCGTAAGATACAGCGGGCTCGGGTCGTCATATCCGCCGGGAACAGAGTCGCACCCGGACGGCGGCTGGCTGAGGACGTTTGAATCCATAGCGGCCGGAGAAACCGACACAATCACCGTTAGCGATTGCAGCCTCCCGTATGGTAGCGGGGAAACAGAGCGCCAAAGTACCGTAACCGTGTCCACCGGCGTGCTGGAATCCGACCCCACCAACAACTCGGAAACGGCCACCGCAAAAATTATATACGATGTTGACCTAAAAATAGACAGCATACAGCTGCTGAGCAAAACCGGCGCCTATACGCAGGGCGATACCGTTGCCGTGCGCGTAAAGTTGACCAACACGCACGGCAAGAAGAACGGCGTTGGCGTAAAGGTGTGGCTTGTGGATACGCGAGGCTTTACAGCGCCGGACGGCGCCTTGCACGAGCTGACGGAAATGCTTGCGCTGAACGGATCGCTGTGCGATACGCTGCAGCTTGTGATAGACACCTTTACCGCCACCAACGAAGCGCTCCGCCTGCGCATTGCGGCGAGCGCCCTTATAGAGGGAAGCAACCCCGCGCAAGCTGTGGAAGATAGCGCGTGGTCGACCGCCTTTAGGGTAGGCAAGGGCGCAGACGCCGCCGTGTGGATAGAGGCGGTGGAGCACAAAAAGGAGTACTACTCCAACCTGAGCTACACCATTGCCGTAGCCAACCTCGGACGCTACAGGGCAACCAACGTGCAGCTGCACCACGCCCTGCCGGACTCCTTTACGGTGGATTCCGTGCGCATACAAAACAAAGGCAACGGGGTAGATAGCGCGCTGACGCTGCCCACCGACAGCGTGTGGAGCTTGGGAGCAGTAGCGGCCAGCCGGCATGACACCGCCCGCATTACCTTTTACGTAACCTCCGACTCGGGCGAGGCAACCCTGCCCATTGAGGGATACATTGCCTGCGTAAACGACAAAAATGTGCGCAACGATACCATTGTCAACGCGCTGAAGTATGCAAACCAGCTGCAAATAACCCCAAACCCCTACCACCTGAAGATAACAAAAATAGCATCCCAAAAATCCTACGACCAAATAGCTGACGCCATTGAGTATGCCATTGTGGTTAAAAACGTTGGAGACAGCGCGGCGTACGGCTTGAAAATAACGGATACCATTCCGCGCACCTTGACCTACCAAGGCCTTTTGGATTCCGGAAAAATGGGCGAAGCCTCCTTTGCGGATTCTGTGATAGCGTGGGAAATAAGTACCCTGACCCCCGGCTTGAGCGATACAATCACCTTTGGGGCGCTGGCTCGCGAGGCGGGGATAGTGGCCAACACGGCGCAGCTGGTACACGTGGACAGCACTGCGCAGCACCCCTTTGACCCCGACATAAAAAACAAAAAAGACCACACCTGCGTTGATACCACAAAAATGCACTCGGCGCAGCGCATTACCATTACCTCTTCTTTTGAAAAGCGGAGCAACGACGCCTCATGGACGAGTGCCAACGCCTTTGAGCAGGGCGATACCCTGAGGCTTACCCTTGTGGTGGAAAAGGTTAACAAAAACGAAAAAGCGCCGGGCATAAAAATTACGCCGACAGACTTTGCCGACAAGCTTATTTTCTTTGGTAAAGGCGAAAGTACGGTAACAGAGCATTGCGTCGGCACTTTCAATGACTCCGCCATGACGTGGAGGCTCGACCTCGACACATCCCCGAACGCCCAAGGCCAGCTGCAGCTGTACGCCATTATCGCCCCCAACATCCCCACCGAAGAGCAGGGGCTGGACTCGTTTGCGCTGCGCATTGACGTGGCGGATACCAGCGAATACTACCCGCAGATAGGCAGCGAGCAAAAAGCCAGCCAAATCTACCTCAAGTACTCCGCCCTCGACCTCGCGGTGAACGTGGAGGTGGAGCCAACGGAGGATTACCCCGCCAACCACCGGGCGGTTTACCCGAACGAACCGTTTACCTACAACATCACCCTGCAAAACCTGCGGGGCGCGCTGCGGGATACCGACGTCGTTACGCTGGTAGATACGTTGTCCGCCGGCATTACCTTTGACGCTACTCGCCTCGACGTGCCGGTTGATACCTCCTATGAGATAGGCGACGGCAGAAGGGTGCTGCGCTGGGAAAAAAACCTAAGGAAGCTCTTTGCCGGCGCCCAAAAAGGCGAAACCATGCAGCTACAGCTGGCCGGCTGCAGAGCGAGCAACGTGGGCTACTACCCCAACAAGGCGCAGCTGTTTGTCAACCGCCACGAAGCCGATTTGCGCAACAACAGCAGCGCGGATACCGCGTGGGTGGTCAAGCCCGTTGACTTTAGCCTGAAGTTTGTGGCCGAAAAAGATACCATCATGCAGGGCGACACGCAGCGGCTGTACATCACCGTAACCGGCTACTCCGAAAGCCCGCAGACGGACTTGAGCATAGCGGCCAAGCCGATACCGCCAAACCTGCCGGCGCTTCGCTTTGTGGAGAGCGACAAGGGGGATTATACCTCCGAAGATTTCTTTAGGTGGGACAACGATGGGAGCGAACAGCTGCTGTCGTTTGGCGATACCCTGACCAGAACGCTCGTTGTGCGGGGCGCCGTGGAGGGCGAAACAGCCTGGCGGGCTGTGCTGTACGCAAACGGCGACAGCGTGGCGGATACCTTAAGGCTGTACGTCAAGAAGAATCCGTGCAACGTGCAGCTTACCAAAACAACCTCCAAAGCTGTTTTCTACAAAACCGACCCAAAGCCGGATACCTTTATCTACACCATTTCCCTACGCCCCGGAGACATACCTGTTGGCAAGGTAACAGTGCGCGACACCCTGCCCGCAGGCGTTGATACGGCGGCGGAATACCAAAAAGGAGTAACAGTAACCACAGCAACAGACAACCTTGGCCAAAACCGGCTCGTCGTAACGCTGAATATCCCGACCCTCTGGCGGCAGGAGGATATCCCCATCAAGTGCAAAATTATTGACGGCACAGCAGTAAAATCCTACCTCAACCGCGCCTACGCCACCTGCGACAGCCTCGAAGCCTCCCTCGACGACAACACCGATACCGCGCTGGTGGAGGTGCGCAACGATGTTAACCTGAAGGTCAGCGTAGCGCTTTGGGATAGCATAAATGGGCATGAGTATCCGGGCGACCACAAATTTAGGCAGGGCGATAAATTTTACGTAAAGGTGAGCGTAAAAAATAACGGAAAAGTCGTAGCCGATGAGGGACCAACACGCGTAGCTGTAACCCCTACCGACAGCACGTTAAGCCGCTTCACACCCATAGAAGGCATTCACTCTTTGGGGCCGAAGAGCCCTGAGCGCAGCTACCTATACCCAATATCCTCCGGCAAGTGCGGCGAATTTGGCATTAGCGCAGTGGCAGCTACGGTGTACAACTCGGAGCAGGTTAAAGACAGCGCCGGCGTAACCTTTAGCATACTGCCGGGCGCAGACATGCAGGTCAAGATAGCAACAGACCCGCCCGCCACCGACTACAGCACCAGCCGGTCGTACCGCATATCCCTAGTAAATATAGGGCAGTACCGGGCGGATACGGTTGAGCTTCGCCACGCGCTGGATTCCGCCATTGTCCGGCTGGACTACATTGTTCGGTGGCTGCCTCGCGGCTATCCCGATACTCTCCGCGTGCAAAACGAGGTAGTAGATACGCTGCTCCCTCCAAAAAGCCCAAGCCGCGAAATTTTTGCCTACGCCGACAAAACGCTTACCTGCAGCATTGATAGCGTAGGCAAGGGCGAATACATCTACCTAGACCTGTTTGTAACCACCGCCGCGCCAAAGGAAGATACAACGCTGAGAATACGGCCATACGCAGAAGTCCGCGTGCATGAGGACAGGGATATGAAGCTGGGCAACAACTATGCCTACGGCATACCGCCGATTGTAGTGCGCCCCAACCCCTACAACGTAAGCATAAGCATTGCGCCAAAAAGAACCGATATGCGCTACTCCGGGCAGGAAAAAATATCGCAGGAGTACACCATTACCGCCCGCAATATCGGCAAAGCCCCCGCCGAAGGCAGCGTTTTCTATGAATTGCCCTCCGGCTTGATTGCTGACGTGCCGGATGGTGGCGCTGCAACGGACGACAGCGCCGCGGTGAAGTGGACAATTTTCCCGCAGCTGCTCAAGGGAGAAGCAAGGACGATGAGCGTAACCATAACGCCAAAAGAATTGTCGTCCAAGGGAAAAAGCATGAAGAACATTGTGCGCATTGAGCCGGTATTCCGCTACGACAGCGCCGGCAACCCGGTAACCGACAACAACCTCGAAACCGACTTGGCCAACAACGTCGATACCGCCTACCTAAACCTCTACTCCATGCTGGAGAGCTGGAAGCTCATGGAGGCATTTTCGCCCAACGGCGACGGCCACAATGACGTGTTTAAGATATTAGACCTTGAAAGCGAGCTCGTGGAGAGCGCCGCAATAGTGATTGTAAACCGCTACGGCAACGAAGTTTACTACCATCACGACTACAAAGAAGCGCAAAAAGACGAAGGCAGGCAGGCCTTTACCGGCGCCGGATTGCCCGAAGGCGTTTACTTCTACCAGCTCACGGTACGCTATACGGACGGAAGCTCCCCGGAGAAGCGCGGCGGAACAATTACCCTGCGCCGCAGCAGGTGGAAAAAGTGAGGCGAGGAGAATCGCTTGTTCGTAGCATAGCCAAATGGACTTGCTTGTGTGTAGCGTATTTCGGAGCTACAAATTCTTGGCTACTAGCTATTAGTTCTTATGTTATTAGTTCCTATGTTCTTAGTCCCTAATTGATAAACAGCAATGAATTGTTGCAGACTATACCGGGTTTTATTCGTTGGCGCCGTAAGCCTTATCCTTACCTTTCAGGCGTTGGCGCAGCGGGAAACGCGCACGCAGCTCAAAGCTCGCGAGCAGGAGCTGCGCAGCGATTACCTTGGCGCCATCACGCTGTACGGAAAAGACACGCAGCATAAAGACGCAAAGGTAGCCTGCCTGTCGCTGGAGGGCATAGCGCGCTGCTACCGAACGCTTGGCAACTTTGAGCAAGCCGAAAGCGCCTTTAAGCAGCTGGTGGAAAAATCCGGCGGTAGCGCCTCTGCCCTCTGCAGCTACGCCGAAATGCTTCTGCACAACGAAAAGTACGCCGAGGCAAAGCAAAAAGCAAAGGAAGCCCAAAGCGCCGATTCATCCTACGCCGCCCAAGCAAAGCACCTTGTTGACGCCTGCAACAACGCCCTGCAGTGGAAAAGAAAACCCACGCGCCACGTCGTTACCAACCTCGAAAGCCTCAACACCTGCTACTCCGAATGGGGCGCTACCCCCTACTCGGCAGAGGAGCTGGTGTTTTGCTCCGACCGCCCCCAAGAAAACCCCGCCTGCTCCGGAAAAAACCAAAACGGAAACTCCCTCCTGAGAGCCTTCTCCGCCTCCAGCGACGCGAGAGACTCATCGCTAACATGGCAAGCGCCACAGCTGCTCCCAGCGCCCATCAACAGAAAAGGAACGCAGGCAGGACCCTTTGGAGTAGCTGCAAACGACCCAAGCCTCTTGTACTACACCTGCACAGGAAAAAAGGGCAAACCAACAACCGTTATGCTGGGTAAGGAAAAAGTGCGCGTGGTGGCCGAAAACCTGGAAATAAAAGCCATACGGCGCATAGCAGACGAGTGGGACCAAAGCGAATACATGGTGGCCTTTGACTTTGACGACCACTCCGTAATGCACCCCTGCCTGAGCGCTACCGGAGATACGCTCTACTTCGTTTCCGACATGCCCGGCGGATACGGCGGAACAGACCTGTGGTACTGCATAAAGCAGCAGCTCAAAACGGAGGAGGGAAAATTGTATGCGGGCAAAGCATGGGGAGCACCCGTCAACATGGGCGCTACCATCAACACGCCGGGCAACGAAGCTTTCCCAACCATAGACCCCGCAGGAACTTTCTACTTCTCCTCCGACAAGCACCCCGGAATGGGAGGGCTGGATATTTTTTATACGCGAACGCAAAACGGAAAGTGGGCTACCCCAAAAAACATGCGCTCGCCCGTCAACAGCAGCGCCGACGACTACTCCTACAAGGTGGACGAATTTCATTCAACCGTGTTTGGACGAACGGATACGGTGGGCTATTTTTCATCCAACAGGCTTGGCGGAAAGGGTGGAGACGATATATACATGTTCCTGCTTATCGGCGAAAAGTTGCTCAAACCCGCACCCGCACCCGAACCCGAACCCGATGACGAACCGCTTGAGCCGGAAACGCCCATAGCCGCTACGGATACCACGCCTGCGGTAGATTCTGCAACCATGATAGCCGCTACGGATACCATACTTACGGTAGATCCTGCAACCGGCGCTACCATTACCACCATTACAAAAACTACCACAACTACCCTAACCGCCGCTGCCTCATCCCGGCTTGATAGCGCCGCCGCCTTATCCCGGCTTGATAGCGCCGCCGCCTTATCCCGGCTTGATAGCGCCGCCGCCTCATCCCGGCTTGATAACGCCGCCGCCTCATCCCGGCTTGATAACGCCGCCTCCTCCTCCCCTGCCGGCGCTACGCCTGCCGGCGCTGCGCTTGCAGCAACGCCGCCGGGTGCGCCGACCTCGGCAAAAACGGCGGATGCAGCGCAACAAATTACCTTTGCGGGCAGGGCGGTGGACAAAGATACGCGCAATCCGGTGCCATACGCCAAAATCTGCGCCACGCACGACGCCACCAGAACGTCGGAGTGCAAGGAGTGCAGCAAAGATGGAACGTTCACCTTCTGGCTCAAAAAAGACGCCCGCTATACGGTCTCCGGATTCAAAGACGGCTACCAATCCACCGACCCCATCAGAATTTTGTCCACCATTTTCTTACAGGAAGAAGAAATGGAAATAGCAATGACCGCAAAAAAAGAATTTAGCAGCGCGCGCGAGGTAATAGACCGCTCCTCAAGGCCGCTCAACAGGCTAAAGCTCCTGCCGCGCGAGTTCCGGATACAAATCCTGACCAACTGGGAAGAAACCGACTGGGAATACTTCACTACCCTGCGGCGAACTCATCCGGAGTTTGAGCTGCAGTACACCCGCCGAAACGACGGAACAGGCATGGCTACGAGGTTTACCTACGGCTCGTTTGTCAACATCGGAGAGGCGAGGAGGCTGCTGCGACAGTTTATCAGCCTTGGCTACACCGATGCGTTTATCGCAGTGTTTGAGTACGGAAAACAGGTGGAAAGCATTTACGTGAGCGGCTCAAAGCATACCTATAGGTAGCCTGAAGTAAAATGCTTGACGCAAAAACTTTACAGCTTGGACGCCATTATTTCGGTAGGGGGCAGGGTTAAAAGCCATGTCGCCACAAAATTTCGCCCGAATAGAAAAGCGGCACGGATTTTTGCCGCTCAAAACCCCAACTAAAATTAAAAACTAAAAATTAAGATAAAAGATAATGAAACGTGTATTTTTTAACAACTTCGTTGTATGTTTTTTCTGCTCTGCCTCCGTATGCGGGCAGCCGCAGGATTTCACGGCTTCCACTTACCCCAACGTCATCCCCGCCTCTGGGCTTGAGGAAGACGTCGGCTGGGACGAGCTGGCGCTCACCTCCGAAAAAAAGCGAAAAGGCTGGGGCGAGCTCTCCCTGCATGTGGGCGGAGGATTGTCCACGCTGACTTACAACCTTGAGCACGGCAAGCTGTCGCCCGGGCTGGGCGGCGACGTAGGCCTGAACTACTCCTGCTTTTTCAGCCGCCATATTGGCGTCGGCACAGGCCTGGGCTTGGCGCTGTTCAACGCCTCCGCTACGCTCAACGACGGTGCGCTGAGCGTCATCCCCAATATTACTGATATAGATAACCTCTTGTACCCGTACGACTTTCACACCACCTACCACAGCTACCGGGAGCAGCAGCAAGCGCTCTTTGTCCGCATCCCGCTAACGCTGAACTTTCGTACAACCGGGCGGCACCAGCTGTACGCGCAGGCAGGCGTAAGCGTAAACATTCCCGTGAGCGCCCGCTACGAAAGCCGCAACGTCGCCATTTCCAACGGAAAACTCTACCTCCCCAACGGAAGCTTCCCCGGCGACATGGTGACAGATCCGCTGTTCGGACCCGATTTAGGAGACTTTACGCTCAAGAACACGTCGGACAAGCTCGAGCTGAAGCCGGTCTTTACGGCGTCGGCGGAGGCGGGAGTGCGGTGGCAGCTAAAGCGCCCGTCGTGGTCTATCTACACGCTCCTGTACATGGACTACGGGCTAAACAGCGCGGTGCAGGCTGCATCGGCAAGCATGCTGCGCCGCAACAAATCATCTCCCACCGATTTCACTACCGGCAGCCTACTTACCTCCTGGTCTAACCCGCCGGAGACGTTTGCCGATAAGGTGTCGCTCCTGTCGGCAGGCCTAAGGGTGCGCATTGCCTTTGGAAAGCACCCAAAAGCGTCGGCCTACGAAAAAGCGCGGGAGCAAGCCGAAGACCTAGTTTTGTTTCAGCAGGACTTGCTCGTCGAAGAAGCCAACCGCATCGCCTCCGCCCGCGACGACTCCATCCGCGCCGCGCAAAAAGCCCAACAGGAGGAAGAAGCGCGCTTGGCGGAGGAGGCGCACCGAGCAGAAGAAGCTATCAGGGCAGAGGAAGCGCGAAAAGCAAAAAGCGCCCTCCTTGTAGAGCGGGCAATGCGGGCCGAAGAAGCCCGCCTGGCCGAAGAAGCGCGACAGGCAGAGGAAGCGCGACAGGCGGAACGAGCGCGACAGGCGGAACGGGCGCGGCAGGCAGAAAAAGCGCTCCGGGCAGAAAAAAATCTACAGGCAGAGAGGGAGCTCCAAGCCGAAGAAATGCGACAAGTAGAGAGCGCCCTCCGTGCAGAGGAATCGCGACAGGTGGATAGAATACTTCGGGCCGAAAAAGCCCGCCAAGCAGCGCACGCGCTCCAAGCCGAAGAAGCCCGCCAAGCCGAAGAAGCTCGCCAAATGGAGAACGACCTCCACGCCGAAAACGCGCCCCACGCCAAAAACGCGCGGCATGGAGAGGAAGCTCGCCGGCAAAAAGAAGCCTATCAGGAGGAAGGAGCATACCGGGTAGCGAAAAAAGCATACCGGGCGGAAAAAGCGGAACAGGACGAGGTGGCGGGAGAAGACGAGGTTGAGGTTGAGATAGAGGGAGAGGTCAAGAGCGAGGACGAGGAAAAAGTCGAGGACGAGGGTGAACTTCAGCAGGAAGAAGCGCCATCGCGAAAAAAGGAAATGCCTCAACCGAAGCAGGAAGCATGCCTGATGGAGTCATTGTGTACGGGAACAAAAAGAAGGCGCATCGGCAAACCGTCGGACAACGAATAGCGCAGCATGAAGAAAAAGCGCTGCGCTATCTCAGCCTTTTGCCCAATTCTCCCTAATACGAAAAGCTAAGCAGCAGCTCCGTCGGGATAGTTGCGGGCTGGTAGCCGGTTGAAGAGGTAGTGCGGGTAGCCGTTTGCCGCCAGCCTGCGCTTAGCAGCACGGGAAAGCGAAAGGGGTGAAAATCAAGCAGCAGCTCGTAGCCCGCGCCGTCAAAGCGGACTACGAGCTTGCGCTGTTCGCTGTAGAAATCCATTCTGTCCGCAAAGAGGTTGCCCCTAATGCGCCTCACGTACGCCAGCGCTCCGATGCTAATATCAGGATACCAGAGCGGCAGCGCGTAGCTCGCCGAGTAGCCTGCCAGCATCGGCGCGGCAATACCCCCCTCCGCAAAGCCGCGCGGCAGCGTCAGGCGCGTGGCAAACATGATTGGCGCGCGCTGCCGCTCGTACCCTCCATATACCCTAATGCTATGATTGGCGGCAACGCTCGGCGCGTAAACTCGTGCGCTGAGCGTTGCCTTTTGGCTGATGCGCTGCATGGCGGGTACGCCCTGCACGTTTGCGCTGAAGCTTATCCCCCACCGCGGGTTAATATCGCGCAGCGCCATGCGGGCGGACGCCTGCGCCGAAAATCCGATGTTGCTAACGAGCGACGTGGTGTAGTAGCGGCTGCCGGCAAAGCGTATCCGGTCGTTGCTCAGCGCCAACCCGATGTACGGGGTGAACGTTTGCACGGCGTTGCCTTTGCTCGCGTTGAGCGGCACGGATACGGTGGCGCTTACCTCGCCGTGCAGCTGCTGCGATGTGGCGTTGTATATCGCTGCGCTGCCCACGTCGGCGTAGGTGCTGTAGCGCGACCCGTAGCTGCCGCTCAGCTCCACCACCGGAAGCCAGCCGGTGTAGGCTATGGAGGCGTTTACGGAGCTGAAACCCCGCTCGTACCTGTAGCCGAGCGAGGTAACGGCGGTGCTCAGGTTGTTTTGCGAAAGAAGCGTAACGCCGGCGCCCACGCCAAAAATGTTGCCGCTCATGAGGCTACTCGGGGAGTACGCCATCGGCGCCCAGCTGTGAAACCTGAACAGGTGCGCCGCCTTGCCGTACTTTTCGGCTTTTAGCGGCGTGCTATCAAGCGTGGCGGTATCTATTCGGAATTGCTCCTGTTGGCTTAGGGTTTCGGCAAGCACGGGTTTGAACGGGGCGTTAAAGGCTGTTTTCTGCCACAGCAAGCCGTCGGCGGGTAGCGAGGCTATACGGCTACCATCGGAGGTGTAATCGGCAAAAATAAGCCTCTTTTTGTTGCCTATCAGCAGCGGCTCAAACGCGCCAAGGGCGGCGTTGGTCAGCTTGTGCACGCTTCGGCGCTCAACGTCAAGCGCATAGATGTTGTTGACGCCATCGTAGCCGGAGGAGAACAGAATTTGCCCGTCCTGCACCGAAATGCCGGAAATGTCGGCGTACATGCAGGGCAGGAGCGGCTCAAGCGCGTTTTCGCCCACCCTCAAAAGCCCAATGCCCATGCCCTGCGGGGAGGTGTACAGCACGGCTATGGCTTGCCGGTTGAGCCATGCAAGGTCGTTTACGCTTTCGCCCAGGCGGAGGCGAAGTAGCTCGGCGGACTTTTGAAAGCTGCTGTCCAGCAATACCACCGCCTGCTCGCCCGAAGCGTACTTTTCGCTCACCGCCACCTCGCCGGCGCTGCTCACGGCGGGCGTAAAAAAGGCGGTGCGGCGCGTTAGCCGCCGCGTTTTTTTGCTATGCGCCTCGTACCGCCAGAGTTCCGAGTGCTTTTGCTGCTCCCAGCGCAGGTGCGGCGCAAATTCCGTCCAGTACACCGCTGCTCCGCCTCCCGCCAGCCTGCTGCTCATGCTGCCCGGCGCGGCTACCGGCTTTGCCCTGCCTGTGCTGTCCACCAGCATCAGCCTTGGCGTGCGCGAAAGGTCGCTTTTGACCGCCCAGAGCGCCCCGCCGTCCGCCGCCACCGGGCTGCTCCAGCTTGCGTAGCGGTTGAGCCTCGACGCGCTGCTGCGCACGAGCGGCGCAGGCGTGTCGGGACGCTGCGGCTGCTCCTGCCGCCAAAGGCTGTCCAAAAATAGCATCGCCTCCTTGTGAAAACCTTTCGGCCACTTCCCCGTGTACTTTTTGGTGGCTACGGACTGCGGGAAAATCAAAAAGGGATACTTTCCGGTAAACGCAAACACTTTTCCCCACAAGTCCGCGCCGTACCTGTACCGCCCGTACGCCGCCATTGGGTAGCCGTACTCGTAGTGGTTGGGGATGTGATCTTTGAAGGAGCCGAGGAGGAGCTTGTCGTAGGAGTACTTTTTGCTGTCGAGCACAATGGCTCGCAGGCCCATGGCAAACGACGGCGTCCGTCCCCTCCCCGTAAACGACATGGCCGTTTCGCTGCCCACCGCGTCACCCTCAAACAGCCACGGCTTGATGAGCGCGGCGGGCAGCGCCACCGCCTGCTCGCCCATCAGGTAGTAGAGCGCACGGGTAAAGCCGCGGTTCATCATGTCCGTTTGCACCACGTGCCGGTACTCGTGCAGCGCCAGCTGCTCAAGCCACGGTTGGGCGTAGCTTTTGGTGGGCGCTGTGGAGAGAATTTCCATGCGGCTTGGCGCCCACACCACCATGCCGTTGGATTGCAGGTTGAGGGGGTGCAGAATGACCGGCACGCTGCGCGGCGCAAAGCCCAGCGTAGCCGACGCAGGGAGGTACACCCTGTGCAGCAGCCGCGCAAAGCGCTCGCCCTGCCCGCGGGCGCTGTCGGGAAA
>JAISLN010000075.1 GCA_031290835.1 Prevotellaceae bacterium | reverse complement strand
AGAGAGACACACACACACACACACACACACACACACACACACACACACACACACACACACACACACACACACACACACACACACACACACACACACACCACAGTAATCAGCGAGTTACGCTACAACACAAACCTACAAATGTAGCACTTTTTTCTTTAGCAAGCAACAATTTATTTCTCCAAAACGTGCCGCCTTTTTACGAGGTGCAGAAGGGAACTTTTTCCCCTTTGCACCTCGCTTTTTTTCCCCTTAGAGTTATCACCGCTTTTAGCCGCTATTTCTCTCAACTACTATACATCTTATGTTTAATTTAAATCAAATAATCCCATGAAAACGAGCATTTTATCTACTATTTGGCGCCTATTTTTCTGCGCAACAATGTTTTTTGCTTTGGCAACGTCGGCTTTCTCTGCAAGGCAGCTGGAAAGGCTTGATAGAGGTTTGGTTGCGGTTAAGAGCGGCAGCAACGTATTTTTGAGCTGGCGGCTCTACGCTACCGACCCCGCCGGAGTTACGTTCAACATTTACCGCAGTAGCGAGGCGCAGCCGATTAACGCAACCTCGCTTGATGCGGCGCACACCAACTATACTGTTGCCAACGTTGATGGCGCTACCTATTCGGTAGCAACGCTGGTAGATGGCGTGGAAGTGGAGCGCTCTAAGCCCGTTGGCGTGTGGGGAAGTCAGTACCTTAACATACCCGTTGAAAAACCTACGGGCTATCTTGCCAGCAATAAAACGCCGTACACCGCCTACTCCATATACGATGGCTCGGTGGGCGACCTCGACGGCGACGGGCAGTACGAAATAGTATTCTTCTGGGCGCCCGACAACATGAAGGATAACTCACAGGGCGGCATTACGGGCAATGTGCTCATTGACGCCTACAAGCTCGACGGCGCCAAGCTTTGGGGCGCGGGAAAGTACATAGACCTCGGCAGCAACATAAGGGCGGGGGCGCACTACCAGCACTTTTTGGTGTACGATTTTGACGGCGACGGAAAGGCGGAGATTATTACAAAAACCGCCCCCGGCACAACGGATACAGAAGGTAACAGGATAGGCGACAGCAACGATTACCTCGGCAATGCAAGCGGCTACGTTCTCGCAGGCCCCGAATACGTGTCGGTATTTGAGGGGGCTACGGGCAAGCTGCTTGACACCAAGCCGTACGATCCGCCCCGCCACCCAACCAAGCAAGATCCGAGCGGTAACGAATTGAACAGCATTTGGGGTGATACTTACGGCAATCGCGCCGATCGCCTGATGGCTGCCGTAGCCTTCTTAGACGGCGAGCACCCCAGCGCAGTGATGACGCGCGGAATATACACCCGCTCAGTCCTTTGTGCATGGGATTGGGACGGCGTAAACCTAACCAAGCGCTGGCTTTTTGATACCCGCACCATGGACAATACTACGCGACAAAAGTATGAGGGACAGGGCGACCATAGCCTCTCCGTAGCCGATGTGGACGGCGATGGCAAGGACGAAATCATCTACGGCGCCATGACGGTGGACGATGATGGTAAGCCGCTGTACTCGTCGGGGTTGGGGCATGGCGACGCCCTGCATGTCGGCAAGTTTATTCCGGATAGAGAAGGATTGCAGATATTTGGCGTGTATGAGGCGGCAAAGGAAAGCGGGGATGAAGTAGTTGGCACTACCATGCGCGATGCACGCGATGGAAAGGTGCTTTGGAAAAGGATGGCAACCGTTGACGTTGGGCGCGGATTGACGGCAGATATTGACCCCGAATCACCCGGCTCGGAGGCGTGGAGCTCCGCCAGCGGTGGAATCTTTGCCGCCGCCAGCACGAATGAATTCGGCACAATGCTTTCCTCATCCACCTCTGCCGTGTCGATGAACATGGCGATATACTGGGATGGCGACGTGGGGCGCGAGCTCTTTGACGGACAGGCGGGTCCCACCATAACGAAAGTCAGCGCATCGGGTAGCCCAGGCAGCAGGAGCTACTCCAAATCGACCCTTATAACCTTTAGCGGAGCCTCTACCAACGGAGGAACGAAAGCCAACCCCTGCCTGCAGGCGGATATTCTCGGCGACTGGCGCGAGGAGGTGATACTTCGCGCATCGGACAATAGTGCGCTGCGAGTTTACACTACGGTAACGCCCACCGTGCACACCGGCGCGGGCGCGGTGCCGACGTCGGGTATCCCTACGTTGATGCACAACAGCACCTACCGGCTTGCCATTGCATGGCAAAACATAGGCTACAACCAGCCGCCGCATACGGACTACTTTATAGGCTACAACATGGCGAGTGCGCCAAGTGAGGCGCCAAGTGCACCGGGAGAAAGCGCGGTAATTACCGTAACGCTTAACCCGAATGGCGGCGTCTTTGCCGACAGCAGCTCTACTACCGTAAGGACGTTCACCGCCATAGCAGGGGGATACTTTAAAGTCCCTGAGGTTTCAAAGGGAGAAGATGAGTTTTCCGGATGGTTCCTTGCCGATGGCTCAAAGTATGAACCCACCGCCATTTACACGAAAGATATTGTGCTAACAGCCATGTGGTCGTCGTACACCTTGACGTTTGACGGCAACGGTGGTACGTTGTTAACTACTTCCAAAAAAGTAGTTTACAACACGGAAGTGGGAAATTTGCCGACGCCTACCCGCGCAAGCTTTGAATTTAAGAGCTGGAACAGCCAAGCCGACGGAACCGGAGATACATACACGTCAACAACGAAATACATGCTGGAGGGAAACCTTACGCTCTACGCCCAGTGGGGGCTTCTGCAGGGCTATACGCTGACGTTTGACGCTAACGGCGGAGAGATAAGCGCGAATGAAGGCACAAAAGAGGTCATCTTCGGCGCACCCGTTGGGCTTCTCCCGATACCTGTTTACGAGGGATACACCTTTATGGGTTGGAATACTGCAAAGAGCGGTTCCGGTAATACCTATACCGATACCACCACCTACGGGCGAAAAAGCAACTTGACGCTGTATGCAAAGTGGCTGGAAAATATCGTCTATCAGCTAAGCTTTGACGCCAACGGCGGCGTGCTGCAGAATAACGCCCCTCTGGAGGTGGTTTACGAGAGAATTGTTGGCGAGCTGCCGGAACCTGCCCGCGCGGGGTACGACTTTTATGGGTGGAATACAAAGCAAAATGGTACCGGCGATACCTATACGGCAAATACCGTGTTTGAGGGTGATGACAACGTTACGCTCTATGCCCGCTGGAGGGCAAAAACTTACGTGCTGCGCTTTGACGCCAACGGCGGCACACCGGTAGATCCGGACAGCCTTGAGGTTACGTACAATGCTCCGGTGGGAGATATGCCAACGCCTTTGCACGAAAGGGGAGTTGAGTTTGTCGGATGGAATGCCGAGCAGGATGGAGGTGGCACAACGTACAGCTCAACAACGCCCTACAACGTTGCCGACAACCTGACGCTTTACGCCCAGTGGGAACAAGGCGACCCCGACCCGAGCGACCCCGACCCGAGCGACCCTGACCCGAGCAACCCCGACCCGAGCAACCCCGGCACAACAAGCGTTGTTGCTATTGGCAGCCATGAAAACCTGAAGCTGTATCCCAACCCCATAGCCAACGGAAAGCTGGTGATTAGCAATGAGCAGCTGCAAAATCAGAAAGGTTTGAGGGAGAAAAAATTAAAAATACAAATCTACACGCTGTCGGGCGGCCTTGTGGGCGAGCATGCGGTTGCCTACGGCGCAAAGGTTACCGTTGTCAACGTTGCACACCTTGCGAATGGCATTTACGTGGTAAAAGCCGGAAATATGGCTGGGAAGATAGTGAAGGATTGATTGTAGTACAGTAATTTATAAAATAAAATTGGGTGATGAGATTTGTTTTGAATAAGGTCTGCTTGATGCTTTTTGCGCTGCCGGTGGTGGTGCAATGTCAGCGGGAGCGGGACAAATATTACGAAGATCCGGGGTGGTCGGGTAAGCCTATCTACGAAGTGCTGCAGGAAGAGGGGCGCTTTGGGCAGTACCTGCAATGCGTGGACAAAACGATGTATGCCACCTTGCTCAAAGGCAACGGCTTGTGGACGGTTTTTGCGCCCAACGACGAGGCTTTCGCCGCCTACTTTACGGATAAGCCGTACAGCTCGGCGGAGGAAATGCCGCAGAGCGAGGCGGAAAAAATTGTAGCATACTCCATGCTGTACAACGAATATACGTTCGACCGATTGTCGGATGTCTTGTCCAAAGGCTGGGATACCCTTAAAAGCGTCAAAAAGAAGACGGCATACTACGAAACCCTTCACCGCGAATACTACCGCAACGATTCGGTATGGGTGTTGAATCCCCTAACGCCCGAAGTGGCGTCTGTCAGCGGCACGTACAAGTATTTGCCGTTTTACCTGAGCCGGTATTTCATGCAAGTACCGTTGACAAGCAAAGATTACGAAACGTTTTACCCCACATCAACCTATACGGGGCGCAACGTGCAGGCGGCGTCGGTGCTGGAGCAGGATTTGCAGGCCTCCAACGGGGTGGTACATGAGGTTGACCGCGTAAATGAGCCGCTGCCCACGCTGGAGGATATTTTGCAAGGCGAGCAATACTCCAAATTTAAGGCGCTGATAGACTTGAAAAACTCGTCGGGCGAGCCCTACTTCTACGCCTACCGCACTTCGGCAGAGCTCACGGAGTACTTCAAAACGGCATACCCTTCGTGGAATATCAGCCAGGTGTACGCCAAGTTCTACGTTTTGGACGTTCCGCTCAGCTGCGAGCGTTTTTGGGAGGCGGCAGAGGAGGAGTCAAACGGCTACACGCTGTTTGCCCCCAACAACACCGCCATGGAAACTTTTCGCCAAAAGATAGAGGATGAGTATGGCTATGCCTCGCTTGACCTGCTGCCACAGAATGTGATAGGATACTTTATTAATGCGCAGATGGTGAGGAGCAGCATGATATGGCCAAGCCGCTACAAAGGCGCCAAAAACGAATCGGAAAACTACATTAACGGCGAAGGAGAAAAAGGTCGCGACCTGAGCAAAGAGGATTACCCCGACATACGGCCGGCAAGCAACGGATTTTTTTACGGGTCTAATACCTACGTAAAGAGCCACTACTTTGAAACCGTGCTTACCGAAGTATTGCTTCAGCCATCCAAGTACCTGTTTATGTACAATGCGCTGCAAAAGTACTTCCTGTCGAGCTTGTGGGAAGATTTTGTCAAGTGCCCGCTGAACGGCTACACCGAAGAAAACTACACCGTGCTGCTGCTCTCGGACGAGCAGCTCCAGGAAGACGGCTTCGCGTGGGAGTGGGTATCGCCCTCATACGGCTTCAGGCACAAGCACGAGGCGTCGGGCACCACCTTTGCCGATGCGCGAATACAGCGCCTTATCCGTTCGCATGTTTTTAAGCGGATGAAGCCAAACGGCACTGATAATTCGTACAAGCTGGATTTTACGGCAAACACTTTACCGGAATACGATAGCTACGGCTACGCCGTGAACGATTATGGCGACATGATTCGCTATAAAGGCGGTAAAATTCAAATGCTGGGCAACTATGACAATAGCGAGTGGGTGGAAGTTCATCACGAAAGAGATTTTATGAACGGGCAAATCTATACCGTCAGCAAGCCGCTGAAGTACTCAAAGGAGTGTCTATCATCGGCCGGCTGCGAAGAGCGAGATATGCTGAACTACCTTAAAGAAGTCAAGACGCAGAACGCCAACGTGTCGATGGCGCTGGACTACCTGATATTTTTTGCAGAAAATACAAAAAACCAGTACGTTCTCAACAAAGAATCGTTTTGGACAATTCTGCTCCCCAACAATGCCGCCATAGCCGCCGCCAACGTTGACCAAGGCAGCGGAACTAATCACATCTTTCCCTACCTGCCGCCGCTTTCGGGGCTGAAAAACGGGTACGACCAAGCCACGTTGCCCGACAGCTGGATGGATGATATGGATCAGGCCATCAACTTTTTCAAGTACCACCTTATTCCCGGCATGCTGTTTTTGGACGACGGATACCCCAAGGTGCTGTTTAGCTCCGGCCGACAACAGGACTCTGCGGTTGTAGCAACTACGCTGAAAACCGAAATAAACTTTGTGCAAACCAGCACCTTCGTAAGCGTCAAGAAGGGTAGCGATACCAAGCTCATCATTTCTACCCAGGAGGTGGCGGAGCCGCTGCTGGAAAATAGAACCGTATCGGTAACGCGGGGGGCATCTAAAAGCAACCTGTTTGGCGCCAAGGCAGTGATACATGAGGTTGATGGCTTTTTGGCGTATAAACCTGATAAAGAAGCTGGCGCGGGCGATTGAGCCGTGCAGCGGTTGTATCGGCTAAAGTAAATATTGTAAATCTTGAGGATTGTATAAAAACATAAAATAATGAGAAAGCTGTTTCTAATGTTGGTTTTCGTTCCGCTTTTCGCAGCCGTGTCTGCCGAAGCGCTTTATGCCCAAAGCAAAATACTTATCAGGGGAAAGGTGGTGGATAAGGGCAATGGCGTAGCGCTGGTTGGCGTAAGCATCACCGAAATTGACAAGGATAACCGTATTATAGGCGGTACGCAGTCGGATATGAACGGTAGCTACAGCATTACGGTAAAGAATGAAGGAGGGAATAAGCTGTCGTTTTCGTACCTGGGCTACAAGAGCCAAGTTATTGCTATTGACAACAAGGCGGTGATTAACGTGTCGCTGGAGGAGGCAACAACGGATATTGATGAGGTGGTGATTTCGGTCCAAAAGCAGGTAAAAGTAGGGTCGCTTAACATTGACGAAAGGGACATGACCTACGCTTACAGCAAGTTGGAGACCAAAGAAATAGATGCGCTGCCGGTAACCTCTATCGACCAGGCGTTGCAGGGGCGAATGGCGGGAGTGGATATTGTGGCCAACTCGGGAACTCCGGGCTCGGGTATGTCCATCCGCATACGCGGTACCGCCTCCATCAACAACAACTCCGACCCGCTCATTGTGGTCAACGGTATTCCCTACGAAACCAACATATCTTCGGATTTTGATTTTGCCACCGCCGACGAAGAAAGCTACTCGCAGCTGCTCAACATATCGCCCAACGATATTCAGGAAATCACCGTGCTAAAGGACGCCGCCTCTACCGCCATGTACGGCAGCAAGGGCGCCAACGGCGTGCTGATGATCACCACCAAGCGCGGGAGCATGGGCAAGCCCCGCCTGTCGTACAGCTTTAAGGGTACCGTGTCGGCGCCCCGCAACGCTATTCCCACGCTCAACGGCGACCAGTACTCTACGCTCATCCTCGAAGCCGCCGCCAACGCCGGATCGCCCTTGAACTTGATGAAGTATCCGGAGTTTGCGCGAGATCCCAACAACCCCTACTACTTCTACAACTATGGCCAAAATACGAGCTGGGTGGATGAAGTGCAAAAAACGGCCTTCAAAAATGAGCACAACTTCGCCCTGTCCGGCGGAGGCGAAAAGGCCATCTACCGCATATCGGCGGGATACCTGAACGAAGACGGAAATATTATCAACACCAGCTACAACCGGTTTACAACAACCCTTAGCCTCAACTACTATATTTCCGACCGGATACGCGTTATTGCCGATATGAGCTACGTGCACGGAGAGAGCAAAAACGCCTTTATGACCGACATACTGGCGACTACCTACACCAAAATGCCCAACCAGTCGGTGTATGAATATACGGAGGAAGGGGTTCGCACGCCCAACTACTTTTCGCCTGCCACAACGCCGCAGGGAGATTTTACCTCGGCCAACCTTAGCAGCAATAAGGGAGGCGTGTACAACCCTGTGGCAATGGCGTATGAGAGCAACCGCTCTGTAGCTGACGACCGCCTTCGCCCCGTTTTTACCCTGCAATATCAGATACTGCCGGGAGTGTTGGAGTACACCGGCACCGTAGGCTTTGACATCAGCAGCAAGAAAAACAAAGGCTTTTTGCCCCAAGCGGCAACCGGACGCTCGTGGGTAGAGAACTCGGTAAACCGCACGCAGGATGCCGATGAAGAAACGTTCATTGTTCAGGTAAACAACACCCTGTCGTTTGTATCAAAGTTCGGCGACTGGGCTAAGTTCAGTTCGCTGGCAAAGCTCAACACCACCGACAAGCAAACGGAAGCCCTTTCGGCGCTGTCGTCCAACACGGCCTCCATCTACCTCACCGACCCCTCAAACCCTTCGCGCCTCATTGCGCCCAACTCGGGGAAGGCGCAGGAGCGGCAGCTGCAGGCAACCTTGTTTGCGGGCTGGAGCTTTTTTGACAGGTACATTATTGATGGGGTAATTACCGTTGACGGCAACTCGCGCTTCGGGCCAAGCTACCGCTACGGATACTTCCCAAGCGTTTCGGGGCGCTGGAGAATATCGGGCGAGCCTTACGTGCGCGAGCTGAAATTCTTGAACGATTTGAGCCTTAGAGCCAGCTACGGGCAGAGCGGAAAAGTGCCGGACAAAAACTACCTGTTTTACAACCGCTACAACTCCTACAACTACACCTACCTGAACGAGCTGGGGGTGTACCCATCCGGCATGACGCTGAGCAACCTACGCTGGGAAAAAACCGGCGAGCTAAACCTCGGAGCAAACCTCATCGCCTTCAACAATCGCGTAAACATTGACTTTAACTGGTACAAAAAAAACAGCAACGACCTCCTCTTCTCCAACGTGGGCATCCCGAATGTTTCCGGCGTAAGCTCCATATACATGAACGTAGGTACTATGGACAACGACGGGTGGGAGCTGAGCATATTTACTACCCCCGTAAAAAAGCAGGAGTGGCAGCTGGATTTCCGTATGCAGTTTTCGAGAAACCAAAACATGATTCGCTCGCTGAGCGATAACGTGCCGCTATCCGTCACCCCAACAGCCGACAACGGAAAGTTTATGGCGCGCATACAGGAGGGCAATCCGCTGGGCTCCTTCTACGGATACCGCTACGAAGGGGTGTACCTGAACGACGACCAAACCATTGCGAGGGGAGCCGACGGCAACAAAATCTACACCTACAGCGATAAGGGGGAGCCAATCCTGGTGCAAATGCGCTTTTGGTACCCCACCAACGGCTACGAGTTTGAGGCAGGAGACGCCATGTATGCAGATATTAACCACGACGGCAATATCGACTACATGGACATTGTGTACTTGGGCGACGCCAACCCGCTGCTCTATGGAGGCTTTGGCCCATCGCTAAGGTACAAAAGCTGGTCGCTCGACGCCTACTTCTACTTCCGCTACGGGTTTGAGATTGTAAATTCTACCAAAATGGAAATGGAGAAAATGCACAACTTCAACAACCAAAGTACCGCTGTCTTGCGCCGCTGGACGCACCCCTACGAAAACCCCGAAGAGGCGCCGGAAGGCTTGCTGCCGCGCGCACTTTTCGGCGCCGGCTACAACTGGTTGGGATCCGACAGGTATGTAGAGGATGGCTCTTTTATGAAGTTTAAATCGCTGACGCTGAAGTACGGCTTCAACAAGGAGCTGGTGAAAAAGGTGGGCTTGTCTGACCTGAGCCTGAGCTTTACCATGTATAACCTTTACACGTGGACAAATTACACGGGAATGAACCCCGAAGTCAGCATACGAAATGTGGCAAGCGATATGTACTCTATCGGCTACGATACGTCAAAAGCGCCCAGCAACATAGAGTTTATGTTTGGGGTAAATATGACGTTCTAAGAATTTTTGAATTTTAAATGTTGAATTGCGTAATACACAATTATTGTCGTGCACAGCGCAGAATGGCGCGAAGCGCGTAATTCAAAATTTAGAATTCAAATTTTCGCAGCACATTAATTCAAAATTTAGAATTCAAATTTTAAGAAATTTATGCAAAAGAAAAGTTTATACGTTATTATGGTGCTCATGCTCGCGCTGGCTGCGTGTTCGGATTGGCTTGATTTGAAGCCATACGACGGCGTAGTGGAGGACGACTACTGGAAAACCAAGGAGGATGTGCACTCCATGGTGGTTGGTTGCTACTCGTCGCTGTTGAATAAAACAATGGTGAGCAGCTTTATCTACTGGGGCGAGGCGCGCGCCGATATGATCGCCTCTACCGCGGCGAGCAGCTCTGCCTTGATGTACATTATACGCGGCGAAATTACGCCGGAGAATACGATTGTCAAGTGGGACGAGTTTTACACCACCATTAACCAGTGCAGCAAGGTGATTGAAAAGGCAGGGCTGGTTAAGGAGCTCGACCAAACCTTTGACGACAAGCTGTGCCGGCAGTACGTAGCAGAGGCAACCGTCATTCGTAGCCTGATGTACTTCTACTTAGTGCGCTCGTTCAGGGATGTTCCGCTGGTGCTCAAAGCCTCCGACGACGATACGCAAGACTACTACTACGCCAAAACCAACGGCGAAGCTATACTGGATACGCTGACGATACATTTGGAAAAGGTATTGGGCGACTTGCCCATTGCCTACGACAACAACGACCAGAGCAAGGGCAGAATAACCTGCTGGGCTGCTATGGCTTTGCTTGCAGATATTTACCTGTGGCAGGGAAGCTACGAAAGGTGCAGTGAGCTCTGCAAGCAAATCATTGGCTCCGGGCAGTTCTCGCTCATTCCGGTAAGCCGTGAAATGGTGCCCGTTCTTGACAACACAGGCCTTACGATAGACACGGTGTACTACGCCAACACTGCCGATGCCGACTACCTGTTTGACCAACTTTACGTTGTGGGCAACTGCGTGGAAAGCATCTTTGAGCTGCAATTCCCCAAGCAGCACGAAAGCTTGGGCGACCCATTCTACGACCTCTTCAACACCAGCCGCCCCAAAATAGCCTCTAACGACTTGGTGCTGGACGAAGTTATTTTCCCTGAAGATGAGCGCGACAAGGAGGCAAAGGACGTGCGGGGCAGCGGCTTTGCATACAACAACGGCTACGTATGGAAGTACGTTGGAACAAGCCGTTCGGGGAATACGATGCGGATAGAGCGGATGTTTCCGCACTGGATAGTTTACCGATACGCCGATGTGATCCTTATGCAAGCCGAAGCCTTAAACCAGCTGGCCATGCGCTCCAACCCCAACGATATGGCTACGCTTAAGGATGCCTACAGCTTAGTGCGGCAAATCAGGGAAAGGGCTAACGCTGTGGAGAACTCCGACAGCGAATTGGGCGACGTGATTAACGGAAAAGCCTTGGAAAAGCTGATACTTGACGAGCGTGCGCGCGAATTTGCCTTCGAGGGAAAGCGCTGGTATGACGTGCTGCGCTTTGCGCGACGCGACAGCTACGGATACAATGAAACCGAACAGGAATACGCCAACCGGGAGTACCTCATGCAGCTGGCTATCAATAGCGCTCCACCGGAAAAGTTGGCAAACCTGCAGGTGAAGTACACCGACAGCTGGTTTCACTACTGGCCAATATACGTCAGCACAGTAGAGGTAAACAAAAACTTGCTGCAAAACGAATTCTACTTGCAGCAGTAGCAAAAATATCCTGAAAATCAGCAAATTAAAAATACGTAATTTAGAGAATATACAGCTTAAAAGGTATGAAATACGCCACAAAAATACTCCGCTTGCCGATATGGGCGCTACTGACGGCAGCCTCTTTGGCGCTATACAGCGCTTCGTGCAGGGATGACATGTATGGAAAAACATTCCTCACCTCCGACGCGCTGATGATTGACGACTACATTGTGCAGGAGGAAGAGCAGTCCATGGCTGCATTCTTGGAAATAGCCGACAGAGCAAAATTTCGCGATATGCTCCATGCCTACGGTATTTACACCTGCTTTGTACCGTCCAACGACGCCGTGCGCCGCTACCTGGACTCAAAATCCGTATCGTCCGTAGCGGAGCTGTCGGTAGAGGAGTGCGCGCAAATTGTCAAGTACCATGTGGTGCGCCACGAGCTGGAAGAGCAGGTGGCATTTGCCTCAACCGACTTTGTCAACGGCAGGCTGCCGCTGGCAACAATGCTTTCCAAATACCTGACTACGAGAATGGTTAATGAAAACGGCAGCGTTATGATTGAGGTCAACCGGCAGGCAAAAATCGTGCAGAAGGATATTGAAGCCGCCAACGGCTACATTCATAAGGTAGATCAAGTGCTAACGCCGCCTGAGCTGACCTGTGGCGAGCGGATAGAGGAGCTGCCCAATGATACCTACGGGCTTTTTAAGCAAATTATGCAAGCTACGGGATGGGTCGATTCGCTCAAAAACAAGGCTGACGATGTGTGGTTTAGCGTATTTGTGCAGAGCGATTCCGCTTTTCGTGAAAAGGGTATTACCGATGAGGAGAGCCTGCTGGAGCACCTGCGCGAGGCCTTGCCCGCCATTACCGAAGACCGGGAGCTGCTGTCTTATTTTGCTGCATACCATTGCATTAAAGGGCTTTTATACGTGGTTGATTTGTCCAACGCAAGCGCCTTGCAGTCTATGGCGCCCAACCAGGCGCTTACCTTTAAGGTAAAGGAGGGCAGCCTGCTGATTAACGAATATATCAACAAAGATGTTTACGAAGCGGGAGTGCCCGTCAACAAAACCTCCGAGTACACCGACCTGAGCTGCTACAACGGGGTGCTGCTGGAGGTGGATGGCTACATAGGGCCGCAAACGAGAGGGCCACAGGCGGTATTCTGGGACGTTGCCGAACAGCCCGAAATAATGAAAGACAGCCGATTTAGAAAATCCGGATTCGGCATACCGTGGGACGTGGCGCAAACCTACTCGGAAATGAAAATGACCCTTGCCTCCGGCGTGAACACCTACGGAGAGTTTGGCTACGGATTTCAGGGCGCATACTCCAACAACTGGCAGGTGGTCAACCGCGACTACCTCACCATCAGGTGGTACAGGCTTTCGAGGGTGGACTTCACCTTGCCCCTGCTTACCGAAGGAATTTACAAGGTGTGGGTATGCTTCCGCCGCGCCGACGTTACCACCTGCCGCGTGAGGGCAACTTTCATGCAGGATGGACAAGACGAACAGCAGCTCGGCACGGTGAACTTCTCGGAGTACTACAATACCGAAACCGCTGCAGCTACCCTTGAGGGCGCGGGCATGAAGCGATACATGGCAAAGGAAAGACGAGGCGAGCTAAACTCACGACTCTGGGGCAGCATTGAGGTGAAATCAACGGGGCGGCATACCCTCCGATGCGATGTGATAGATAGGGGTAGAAATGCAGATATGTTTTTGGATATGATACACTTTATCCCCGTAAACGACGACCAACTCTGGCCCCGGTTTGACATGATGGGCAACGCAATATACAGAGGAACGCCCTGCGAAGAAATTTATCCGAAGGATAAAGCCTGCTCTACGGATAACGATGACCATTGATGAAGGCAGGAGGTGGACACGGATTGGGTAGATCCCATACAACAATATTGATACAAAAAAAATGGAAAACATGAACCGATACTTATTTGCTCTCTGTGCCGCCGTGCTGGGGTTGCTCTCTTCCGGCTGCCAGGACGACCCCTGGAACGAGCGCGTCAGGCCTACCGAAAAAGGGGTGAGCCTCACCCTGATGGACGTCATACGGGAAAACTCGGACTGGAGCACTTTCTACGAGGCGCTCACGGCAACAGGCTACGATAGCGTACTGAACAGCGCAAACAGCTTTACGGTATTTGCACCCGCCAATAGCGCATGGCAGGGCGTGAAAATGGACGATATAGCCGCGCTTGCCTCCATTGTGGCGAGCCATATTGCCTACGAAAAAAAGGCTTCGGCAGATACCACCCTGCGCGGCATGCAAATGATAAACGGCAAAACGCTTAGGTACAACGCCCAAAACCAAACCTTCAACGGATCATCGAAGATTGCTTCGCCCGACCACGTGGCAAGCAACGGTGTGGTGCACGGAGTAGATAAGATGTTTGTGGTAACAAAAAACATCTGGGAGTACATTTTGGAGCGGCGAAGCGACTACTCGCAGGTGGAATACATTTACGGCTGGAACCGGCGGGAAATGGATATGGTACGAAGCGTCAGGAAAGGCGTAAATGCGCAGGGGCAGCCCATATACGATACCGTATGGGTGGACGTAAACGAATTTTTGGAGGCAGTACCCCTGAACGACGAAATGCAGGAGCTTACCTACATCGTTCTGGACGACAAGGGTTTTATGAATTTATACGATAAATACTACCCCTACTTTGCCCAGCAGAATGAGGCTGCAACAGAGCAGCTCACCAGCTTGCACGTATGCCGCGATTTGGTATTTCGCGGGCGAATAAACCTCCCGCTTCCGGACTCCATTGCCAACATTTTCGGCGTTACGGTACACCTCAAGGGCAATATGCAAAAATCGTTTGAAGCCTCAAACGGAAGGGTGTACGTGCTGAGCAGCGCCGACATACGCCTGCGCGACAAAATAAAACCGGTGATAGTAGAAGGCGAAAATTTTACGGCTGCCGCCGACCCGCAGTATGTCTTTACCCGATATAAACCGACATGGGCAAGCGAAGCAAAAGACGTCATGCTGGCCGGAAGCGTAACGCAAGCTTTCAGGGTGAAGGGAGTAGATGAGTGGGGCAACACGCAATATACGACCGTAAACAAAACCTTTTTGTGGTCGGATAAATACCGCGCCAACATGAATAACTTCTGGATAGAGTACAAGGCCGATGTTTACTCGGTGGGCTATAAAATTTACTGCGTGGCTTACGACGATATTGAGGGGCACTCCTCCGACCCCAGCCAACGAATGATACTTGAGCAAAAGCTTTTCATTTCCATGCCGGGCAGCGCAAAGCTCTCAAAGGGCGCCAACAAAGAAAACGCTGACGCCGTAGAAAATAGCTATTTGGGGAACAGCGTGTGCTTTGTGGCCGTTGATACCGCCGGCGTACACAAGGAAACGCAGCTCTACAAATGGAGCCTAAAGCTGGACAGCAAATCGCCGCAGCTCATCAACGCCCGGCTCACAACGACAGACGCCGATGTTATGAAGGTGGACAAATCGGGACAGCTAACCCTCTGGCTGTGCAATACTGCCCGCTCAACAGCGGCAAGCGCACAGGGAATGCTCTTTTTAGACTACATCAAGCTTGTACCGATTTTGAAGGAGGAGGAATAAGAGCTAATATTAATTATTCTGTAAATCTGATATGAAAACAAAATTGTTGCTTTTTTTCGTACTCTTTTCCTGTTCGCTGGCGGTAGCAGCTCAGCCGAATAGCAAAGTTTTCGTTGGCGGGCGCGTGCTCAGCTCCGAAACAGGGCAACCCATACCGGGCGTATCCGTCGGCGTACCGGGCGTGGCAACTGCCATTACCGACGACAGTGGGCGCTTCAGCCTCGAGGAGGTGGCGAAAGGCTTGACCATTCAGGTGCGCATGACCGGCTATGCCTACAAGGAGGTGGTGGCAACCTACGCCGACGAGCTGACCATACTCCTGCACGACGAATCGTTCAAAACCATCTACAGGCAGGTAGGGTCGCCGTTTGGCAACCGTGAATGGATTACCGCAACATCTTCAATTACAGTTATTAAAGACAAGGAAAGCTACAAAAAGGCAGCTGTCAGCCCCGAAGGACTCCTGCAGCACGAGGGGCTCGGCGTGAACACCCTGATGCGCTCCGGCGTGCAGGGCGCCGGCGGAAACATGTTCATCAGGGGCTTTAGCTCCCTCAACGCCGGAACGCAGCCAATGGTAGTAGTGGATGGAATACCTTACGAAAATTCGCCGCTCTCCCCTTCGCTCATTAGCGGAAATACCGTGACGCCTCTGACCGGTATTGATGTGAAAGATATTGAGGCTATTACCATACTAAAAGACGCCACCTCCATATACGGAAGTCGGGGCGCCAACGGCATCATCCTGATTGAAACGGCTAAGGCGCAGGAGCAGGCAACAAAGATAGACTTCTACGCCTACGGCGGACTCAACTTCGTCCCCGCAAAGCTCTACCCGATGATGAGCTCGTGGGAGTACAGGGCTTACCTCACCGAAATGCTGACGAGCAGCGGCCTGTATACGCCAACGGAGCTGCAAATGCTACCTTACATTAGCGCCGAAAAGCCGGTGGAAAAGGAGTGGGGCGTGGAGGGAAACGCGGACTACTACAGATACCGGCAGGAAACGGACTGGCAAAAGGAGATTTTTACCGAGAGCATGAGCCAAAACTACTACATGTCCATCAAGGGTGGCGACGATATTGCGCTGTACGCCCTGTCCGTGGGATACCTTGACCACGAGGGAGGCGTCAAAAATACCGGCTTTGCTCGCTACAATACGCAGTTCAACTCGCAGGTCAACATACTCAAGTTTATGAAAATGGAAACAAACATGGGCGTTTCATACAGCGACAGAACCATCCCCAACGAAGGCCTTTCGCCAAACTTTAACCCATTGTACGTAAGCCTGGTAAAAGCGCCTTTCATGTCCCCCTACCTCTACAACGTGCAAAACGTACAAACGCCCAACTACGAGCAGGCGGATGTGTTTGGCGTGAGCAACCCAACGGCGCTGGTGGACGGCAAAGCTTCGTCCGAGAGCAAGTGCTACAGGTTTTTCGGCAACGTAGGCTTCAACTTGGCGCTGGGCGAGCTCGTTGACCTGAGCGCAACTTTTGGGGTAACTTTTGATAAAACAAGAGAAAGCATCTTTTTGCCCGAAAACGGCTTGAGCCACGAGCCCCT
This sequence comes from Prevotellaceae bacterium, assembly GCA_031290835.1. GTDB lineage: Bacteria > Bacteroidota > Bacteroidia > Bacteroidales > UBA932 > JAITMY01. The sequence continues at coordinate 11,113 of JAISLN010000075.1, read as the reverse complement.
GGCGTCCGGCATTGTAACCAACGAAATGAAGGGGCTGGCGGCGAGATACCTGCAGTACTACGCCGACGCGAGAATGAGGTACAGGCAAACGATTGGCGACGGCCACAGGCTAACCGCCCACCTCGGGGCGAGATACCAGACAAACAGCGCGGAGAGCGACTGGATTAACGCCTACAACTCTTCGAGCGACGACATGCAGGCGCTGGGCAACGGAAATATTGACCTGGCTACCGTATCGGGAATGCTAAACAGCTGGAAGTGGGCGTCGATATATATCAACGGTGAGTACGACTACAGGAAAAAGTACCTCCTGTCGCTCAACGTGGCGATGGACGCTTCTTCCAGATTTGGTAAGGAAGCCGAAGGCGGCCTGAAGCTGTTCAACAACCTCTTTGGGCTATTCCCATCGCTGGGCGCGGCGTGGATCATCTCCTCCGAAGACGCCGTTGACATCCCCGAATGGATGGAGCTCCTAAAGCTGCGGGCATCCTACTCCCGCACGGGAAACGACGACATGGGATACTACGCCTCGCGGGCAAGCTACACCTCCCAAAACATGCTCGGATACTACGGGCTGGTGAGGGGAAATATTGCAAACCCGGCGCTAAGGTGGGAAACAACCGAAAAACTCAACGCCGGGTTGGACGTTGCGCTCTTCAACGAAAGAGTCGCCTTGAGCATCGACCTCTACCAAAACAAAACAACCGACCTGCTCACCTGGAGGCAAAGCAACGATTACTACGGCATCAGCGAATATGTGGTGAACGATGGAGCTCTGAAAAACAGGGGTGTAGAGCTGGGGATTCAGGGCAGAATTATCAACGCTGCCCTCAAGTGGGACGTGAGCCTCAACATTGCGCGCTACGTGAACGAGCTGACGGCTATTGCCGGCGACGAAAAGCTCACCGAGGCAGGCGGGGCAACCATCCTGACCAAGGTGGGAAACCCCATAAACCTCTTCTACGGCTACAAAACAAGCGGCGTGTATGCAACCGCAGCCGAAGCTGCCGCCGACGGGCTGAAAATAAGAAAGGGGGACGGACAGGAGCTGCCCTTTGCTGCGGGAGACGTGAAATTTATAAACCTAAACAGCAGCGATAACTTTATCAACGAGGAGGATAGAACGGTGATAGGCAACCCCAACCCCGACTTTTTCGGCTCCATTGTCAACAGAATACAGTGGAAGCGATTTACGCTCAACGCTGTGCTAACATTCTCCTACGGAAATGACGTTTACAATGCGCTGAGGGCAAGCGTAGAGGCAATGACGGGAACCGAAAACCAAACAGCGGCCGTCAACAACCGCTGGAGAAAGGGAGGCCACGTTACCTCAGTACCGAGAGCGGTGTGGGGAGACCCCATGGGCAACGCAAGATTCTCCGACCGATGGATTGAAGACGGATCCTACATCAGGCTCAAATGCCTCTCGCTGGCCTACGATATTCCCCTCCGCCTGCGCTTCATTAAGGGGCTCCAGGTGTACGCAACAGGGAGCAACCTGCTGACTTTTACGCGCTACCTTGGCTACGACCCGGAGTTTAGCGCAATGCAAAGCCCTCTTTACTATGGAGTTGACATGGGCGTCGCGCCACAGCCAAGGACCGTAATGCTGGGCGTAAAGCTGGGGCTGTAGGAGAACTTGGATTTACATAATTACATAATTTACATAATTAACATGTTTCTTTTTGATTCTGTAAAATTGTAAATTCTGTAAAATTCTGTAATTCTGTAAATTAACTCTATAGATTCTGTAATTCTGTAAATTCTGTAAAATTCTGTAATTCTGTAAATTGACTCTATAATTCTGTAAATTAATTCGATATTTCACCATGAAAAAAATGCGATTTATCCATTTGTCGGCCATGCTCCTTGCCGTTATGCTTACGTCGGCCTGCCTGGAAACGCTGAACGAAAACGAGGTGGACGCCGAGCGGCACTACAGCAACTTTAACGACGCCGACAACGCCATTCTCGGTATATACGGAAAGCTGATGGGCCTTGCAGAAAGGGTAATCATACTCAACGAGCTGAGGGCCGACCTCATGGATATTACCCCAAACGCAACCGCCGACATGACCGCCATCTGTACCCATACGGCAACCGCAGAAAATGAATACTGCAACCTTGCGCCCTTCTACGAGGTGATACTCAACTGTAACGACGTGCTGGCAAACATGACCAAGATGAGGGCCGAAAACAAGCTCAGCCGGGCCGACTACGAATACCGATACTCCGACGTGCTGACGGTGAGGTGCTGGGTGTACCTCCAGCTGGCCATTCACTTCGGGAGCATCCCATACGTTACCGACCCTCTCGCAGAAGTAAAGGACTTGGAGAAGCTGGAAAACTTTCCCACAAAACCTTTTGGTGAAATCCTCCGGGAGCTCACCGCCTGCATGGAGGCGATACCCGTCAAAACCCTCTCCGTGACCTCGCCGTTTTACGGCAGCGTGGCCGACGGGTACAACATGGACATGCTATTTCTCAACAAAAAGCTGGTGCTCGCCGACCTCCTCCTCTGGACGGGAAGCTACCTCAAAGCGGCCGAATACTACTACAGCGTAGTTGAGGAGGCGGAAATGCAGCAGTTCTCGGGCAGCGAAAACTACGCCTACAAGGTGGACGGATACGTCTGGGATGGAACAAACGAGCCCAGATTTCAGGTCTGCTACGTCCGCTACAAGGGCGCAGACCTCAGCTCGTACAGGAACAAGTGGAAGGAAATATTTTCTAGGGCGTCGACCAACAGCGAGCTGCGGCGCGAAATGATAACCCTGTGGTGCTACGACCCCAAGTTTGCGCCGCAGTACCCCTTAGTAGAAATTTTTGCCAACACCGGAAAGGGAAAGTACCGCCTGAAGCCGTCGCAGTGGGCTATCGACTCCCTCTGGGAGGCGCAGGTGCAGCGCGAGAACAGCTTCGTTTTTGATGGGCGAGGCAGGCAGGCCTCCTTTGACTTTGTCAACGGGCAGCCCGTGGTGATAAAGTACCTCTACGACTACTATCCGCAGGCAACCGATAACAACAGAACAATTTACCTCGAATACGGAGGCCTGCAAAACGAGTACGCCCAGCCCGGAAAATGGTTTGTTTACAGGGCAGGACTCCTCCACCTCCGGTACGCGGAAGCCGCCAACAGGGAGGGATACCCCGACCTGGCCTACGCCCTTATCAACGACGGAATACGAGACCACTTTGACTGGACGATGGATGACGCCTCCTCCAAAAGAACAGACAAGAGCGGCGTGCAGTACAGCGGATACCCGCCGGCAAGCGACAGCGTAAAGTCTGCGCCATTCCCGCCACCCTTCTACCTCGACGGGCGATTCAACGACGCCCCCTTCGAGTACCTGCGCTCCCCTTGGCGCGACAGCTACGGTATTCGCCGAAGAGCCTGGGTGCAGAACGTGGAAAAGCCGGACCATGTGCTCGAAAAGCAGGACTCCATACGGTGGATGGAGGAGGTGATACTCCGGGAGGCAGCCCTCGAGTGCGGATTTGAGGGGCACCGATGGGGAGATTTGCTCCGAATTGCCATGAGGATGAACAGCGAAGGGCGCGACGGAACAAAATTCCTAAACGACCAGCTGGCAAAGGCTAAGCCGGGGACGCCACCCCTCAGCCCCGAAACTTGGTTCCTGCCCAAGCGATGGCAAACCGATGAACCGTAAGCACCTAAGAGGCAACGTACAGAGAATTAAGCATGGGATTTTACGCCCTTTTTTTTCAGTTTTTTTATTTTTTTTTTCAAACCAACTAAATTGTATTATTATGAAAACAAAAATCTTACATCAAATTCGGCGGCTGTTCGCTATGGCTGCAACTTTTTTAGTGGGGAGCGCAGGCGCACACGCCTACGATTATACCGACTATGACTACGTGGAGGAGTTCAACTCGCCCTCCACATTAACAACGAAAGTAGAGGGGAAATCTAATCGACATTCTTACGGTTATGATCAGAATGGAAGTTCGTCGGACAGCTTATTTTTCCATTCATCTAAAAATACATCCGGCGATGCTTCGGGCTCTGCCAGGGGTGTGACCTACATTTGGGGACAGCCAATCAGCTTTCAACAAAAAGCTATTGTTGAGTTTGATTTGCGTGCTACCAAATTTTACGGTGGTACGAACGGAACAGATGAATATTGGTTATCATTCCAAAATTCGAGTGGTCAAGCCCTTTTTACGATATATACCGTAGCTGTTTCGTCAAGTGGTACTGGTAATATTGGAGTTGTGGCCGGTCCATGGACCGGAGCTGCTGCAGGTTCAACGAGCGGAGAAATAACTGTAGTTGGAGCTGCACCGGGAAGTTCAGCTACGGCTACGAATAAGTTGTGGATAAACGAAACAGGTACAAACTTGACAGCGCAAATATCAGGAACTCCCCCTTGTTTTCATATAAAGGCTGAGATTGATGTTGAGAACAAAAAAGTTAATTTTACCATCACCAAGGATGGTGATTCCTACAAAAAAGAGATAGAACTCCCTTATCCTGAAGATTTTGTACCTACTAATGTTAGTCAATTTCAGTTTACTTATACTCGTGGTGCGAATGTTTATTTCACGTGGCAAGTCGACAACATCGGCATCAAAAACGCCGACCCGCAAACCGACCCCAGCATTATGGTAAACGAAATCAACATTACGGGGCCGGAGTATGTGGCGCTTGGCAAAACCGCCGAGCTCACGGCAGAGGTGTTACCTCTTTTAGCCGGCAACAAGGCGCTCGCGTGGTCGTCGAGCAATACCGCCCTTGCCACCGTTGATGCTGCAACAGGCGTTGTTGTCGGCGTAGCGGCCTCTGCAAGCAGCGCCGATAAGGTAACCATTACGGCAACGGCGCAGGATGGCGGCGGCGCTATCGGTACCTTCCAGCTGCTGGTCGTTCCGCAGCCAGCTACCGGAATTACCCTGCAGGGCGTGCACCACGCCTTCTACACGGACAATCCTGCCGCAAAGGAGCCGTTTACCATAACCGCCACGGTAGCGCCCGACGACGCGGCGGATAAAACGATTAGCTGGTCGTCGAGCAGCACAGGCATTGCCACCGTTGCCGGAGAGGCAGGCGGCACGGCCAGCGTAACGCTTGTAGGAGGTACCGGGCGCACCACCATTACGGCCGCTGTTACAGACATCTACGGCTACGGCGCTTCGGCTAACTACACCCTCGACGTTGCCGGCAGCGCTGCGGCAGGCAGCTACAGCGGCTACGACTACGTGGACCTCCTGACCAACGCGGGCATGAACGGCAGCATTACGCACGAGGGCAACGGTGCGCTGCTCGCCTACGAGGTGAACAGCGGCGCAGACTACCGCCTGCGCTTTAGCGGCAGCGCACAAAGCGGCCTCCGGCGCTCTATTTACACCCTCAGCGAGCCGGTGCTGTTTTACCAAAAGGCGGTGGTGGAGTTTGACTTCTTCTCCAACAACCACACCGGCGGCGCCTCGGGCGACGAGGGACAGGTGACCTTCCGCGACTTCCTGAACAACGACGTCTTTACGGTTTACAACATCAACGGCACTACCAACACCCTTGGCGTGGCGGTGGGCGCCCTGACGGGTACCGGAGATACCCGCAGAGCCAACAGCGTGGCGGAGGCGCAGCGCGCCACCTTTGCCGCACCCGCCGCCGCGTGGTACCACGTGAAGGCCGAAGTGCAGCTGGTGGCCGATGATGTGGGCGACCCCCGCGTAGCCTTTACCATTACCGGCGTAACCGATAAGGAATACGAAGCGCAGACCGTTACCCTGCCCTTCCCGAGCACCTTCTTCACCTACGGCGGCCTAAGCAACATATTCTTCTGCGCAACAAGAACATCTGCCAACATGTCTTGGGACGCAAGCGTTGACAACATTGGCATCAAAAAGGAGGATCAAACTACCCCCGGGCAAAAAATCAACCGCGTTGATGTGCTGACGTCGAGCGACACGGTGGTGCTGAGCAAAACGCTACAGCTGTCGGCAACAACAGCCCCCGCCGACGCCGAAAATCCAACCTTTACCTGGTCGTCCTCCAACGAAAGCTACGTTACGGTTAACCGCACGGGGCTTGTTACCGGCGTTACCCTCACCGACGACGCCATCCCGGTGTACGTTAGGGCTGTGGCAAACGACGGCGGCGGCGCAAAAGACTCCACGCGCGTCCACGTCATCAACCAAAAGGTAACCGGAGTAACCCTCTCGGGTACCGTGCACAACATCTACACAATCAATGCGGCGGCCGAGCCTCCCTTTACGGTAACCGCCGTTGTGCTGCCCAACGATGCGCATACAAAAACGCTGGCGTGGACGTGCAACCCCGCCATCGCCGCCATTTCTTCTCCCATCGCCAACGCCACCGGCGATACCATTACCGTTAGCGTACAGCTGGCAGGCGGCATGGGGAGGGATACCATCAGGGCAACCACCACCGACGGGTCGAACATTACGGCCGAGTACTACCTTAACATTACCAATCCTCCCTACGTCGGCTACGACTACGCAGAGCTCTTCAACGACGGCGCAAGCAGCCTCAACGGCACGCTTGTCAACAATGCCGGCGGTTGCGCATCGGTGGAACGGTTTGATACCTACAATCTGGAGGAGCAAATGCTGCACTTTAACGTTGATGCCCAAGGCGGCAACAGGAGGGCGACGTTTACGCTCAACAAAGCCATCAGCTACGCCAAAAAGCTGGTGGTGGAGTTTGACTGGTACTCCAACAGCGTTACCGGCGGAGGCGCGGGCGACGAGGGGCAGCTTTCGTTCCGCAACGGCACCGGAGCCAACAACGACGTCTTTACGCTCTACAACAAGCGCTCCGGCGACGACGGCTTTGGTGATGGAGGTATCGGCATTGCCGTAGGCTCCCTCAACGGTACCGATAACTCCCGCAGGGCGCACACGATAGACGCCAGCTACCGGGCACACCTGAGCGACGCCGCGGCAGCCAGCTGGTACCACGTGAAAGTCGAAATCTACAAGGGACACCGTATTGCCTTTACCTTTACCGGAATTGACAACCAAGACTACGTTAGGCAGGTGGTGCTACCCATACCCGCCGCGGATACGCACGGCAGCATCACAAACATATTTTTTAACGCAACCCGCACCGGCAACGTTACGTGGAACACGTGGATAGACAACATCGGCATTAAGGTTGTCGATGAAGACGTCCCCGCAACAGGCGTAAGCATTTCGGGCTACAACAACGTAGCGTCGGGGGGCGGCGTCATAACCCTCACCGCCGCCGTACTGCCGTGGGAGGTAACCGACCATAGCGTAACATGGTCGGTTAGCAACCCCGAGCTCGCTGCCATTGCTCCCAGCCCCGTTGCCTCGTGGATTGCTGTCCTCACCAGCCTTGGCGACCTCGAAAACGAGGGTAGCCTTGTCGTTACTGCCACCTCCGGCGCTGCTTCCGGAACAAGGACCATAAGCGTGGGGCAGGTGCCGCTCGATAGCGTGAGGATAGACGGGGCGCGTGCCGCAGATACTGCGCCGAAAGAGGTATCGGTAAACAACACGATTACCCTCACCGCAGAGGTATGGCCAGAGAACGCCGGCAACAAAGATCTTGTGTGGACTTCGTCCAACGCCAACATCGCCACCGTTGACCCCAGCACCGGCGAGGTTACAGGCGTTGCCGAGGGCAACGCAGTTATCACGGCAGCTGCCGCCGATGGCAGCGGCAAAACCGACACCTGCAACGTAAAGGTAATATTTACCAAAATAACGAAGGTTGACCTGCAAGGTGCGCGACGGCTGTTCTACACCGCCACGCCGACCGCCACGCCGCCCTTCACCGTTGTTTCGGCCATATCTCCCTCCACCGCGTCGGTAAAAACGCTCAACTTTACCTCGCTCAACCCGGAGGTGGCCACCGTTACGGACAACGGAAACGGCACAGCTACGGTTGCCCTTGCCGGAGCTTTCGGCAAAGCCCGCATCAAGGCTACCACCGACGACGAATCGGGCGTGGTGGGATACTATACCCTGGAGGTGGCCGACGAATCGCCCTACCAGCTCTTCACGGACTTTGAAAAGGGTGTGCTGGATAGCACCTTCAACCTAACCACAGACGCTACCGCCAACGTCAGCGCTTTTGAAGAATCGTACGTCTCCTACTTCAACGCCAACAACCAGTCAGGCGGTAGATCTGTCACCTTGGCGCTGAAGAACGGCGATATAGGCGGCGATATAGTGGAGCTGCGCTTCGACTGGTACGCCGGAAATCCTGCCGGCAAAAATGGAGATAACATCAACAACGGGCTCTTTAGCGTGCGCAACCCCGGAGGCTATAGCATCATTACCTTTGGCTTTATCAACGCCGACGACGATGAAATAAAACCCCTGAGCTACTTCACCGGCGAGCCGGGCAGCGATGCTTTCCCGTTTGCCGATGCGGAAAAGGCAAAGCGAGTAAACCTCTCCGGCGTGTCCAACCTCGATACATGGTACACCATCAACCTCACCATCAGCTACTACAAAATGAAGCTCGACTTTACCATTACCGAGCGGGACAATGAGGAGAACACCCAAACCGTAACGAACATCCCAATACCTGAGGAAAACTATCAGCCCTACGTGCGCGGATTTAACGTAGCAGCACGGCGAGTTAGCGGCGCAAACGTAACCATCACCTCATGCTTGGATAACTTTGGCTACAACACTGCCACCTATGAGTTTGTGAAAATTACGTTCGACCCCGACGAAGGCCGCTTTGCCGACGGCAGCGAAGAGCCGAAAACGGAAACCGTCATCAAGAATACGACATTTGCCGAACAGGTGCCGGCAGACCCCTCAAAAACAGGATTCGACTTTACCGGATGGGCTTACAGCGACAAAACGCCCTACCAAACCTCCGACGTCCGTAGCGTAAACGATACGCTCTACGCGCAGTGGGAGGTAAAAAAGTTACAAGTGAACATTCTTAGAAACGTAGGCGATACGGTTGAGGTAAGGATGGTGGACTACAACACGAGAATTAATCCTCGTCCGGCTACCCCCACCCTTGAGGGCTTCGAATTTGAGGCGTGGTGGAACCATGCAACCGGTGCGGTATGGAATTTCAATACTTTAGTAACCTCCAAGATGACCCTCATAGCAAAGTGGATAGGCGTTGAAGTAGCTATTCCTACCGAACCCGGAGAACCCGGCGGATCCGGAGAACCTACCGAACCCACCGAACCCGGCGGATCCGGAGAACCCACTGAACCCACTGAACCCACTGAACCCGGCGGGTCCGGAGAACCCACTGAACCTACCGAACCCACCGAACCCGGCGGGTCCGGAGAACCCACAACCGTTTACTACACTGTAAAGTTTGTGAACGAGGGCGACACCATCCCCTATCAGGTGAAAGCCGGTGAGACGGTTGATCTTCCGGTTGAGCCTGCTCGCAACGGCTACTTCTTTGGTGGCTGGTACAACGGCGAAACCGAGTGGAACTTTAACGCTGCGGTAAACGCCAACCTTATCCTTACCGCCAAATGGACAACCGGTCAGACCTTCGTTGCCTCCGGCGTGCTGTCGGGCGTAGCGCTCTACCCCAACCCTGTGAGCAACGCCGTAACCGTAACCGGCTTAACGGGCAGCGAAACCATAGAGCTCTTCAGCGTCAGCGGAGCGCTCGTGCTTTCGCGCAAAGCCTCAAGCGACAAGGCAGTTATCGGCGCAGCAGGCCTGTCGTCCGGCGCCTACCTTGTCCGCATCACCCGCGGCAGCGCATCCAAGCAGCTGAAGCTGATAAAGAACTAAAAACTAATAGCTTGGAAATTTAACATTTAAAAATTTGAGCCATAGCTCACCACGGGAGCGTGGAGGAAAAAGCGGTAAAACGCTATTCCTTCACGCTCTTTTTTTTGTGGGTATTTGTGTTTGTGGGTATTTGTGTTTATGGGTATTTGTGTTTATGGGTATTTGTGTTTATGGGTATTTGTGCACCTCCCTTACCGCCCTTCCCTGCCGTCATTCCGACCGGAGTGCGCGAGGCACGAGCGCACGGAGTGGAGGAACCTCCTCGCAAACCACCTTACCCAAATGCCGCGTTGCATTGCGCTTCGCGTCGTTGGCTTGCGCCCCATGGGTTTGGCTCTCTGCGGGGAGATTCCTCCACTCCGTGCGCTCGTGCCTCGCGCACTCCGGTCGGAATGACGGTGTGCGTGCGCTCGTGCGTGCGTGCGCTCGTGCGTGCGTGCGTGCACTCGTGCGTGCGTGCGTGCGCTCGTGCGTGCGTGCGTGCGCTCGTGCGTGCGTGCGTGCGCTCGTGCGTGCACTCGTGCGTGCACTCGTGCGTTCGTGCGTATGCGTGATTACACAAAAAAGTGCTGTATCATCTTATGATACGGCACTCTGAATTTTTACAATGTAATTTATACTCTTATTTTTATAGCCCCAACAGGACTACTTATAAAATTCTATAACAATTTAATTATCATGCAACTACATGTTTCCTATTCGTTTTTGCAGGCAACTTGCAGGCAATTTTACTTCTTTTGCCGCTTGTCCCGATAGCGTCTTTGGCGGTGGCTGCAACCTGCAGTAAAGCATCTTCTATAAAGTGATCTATTGATACCCCTTTCTGATTAGCCAAAAATACAATTTGTTCATGCGCTTCAGGCGGTATATTCACGTTTAAGCAGGCAGCGGGCTTGCGCGGCGCTATTCCCATTTCCTCGCAGCCCTCAAAGTAGCCTTCTATACCGGCTTCAAAATCGGCTCGCAGCTCATCTATCGTGTTGCCTTCGTATAGGATAAGGTCGTGCGTCATTCCCAGAACTTTACCCACAAAGCAACCGTCCTCTTTACTGTACTCTATGCTGCCGGTGTAGTCTTTATAATGCAAGTAGTCCATGCTTATTTCTCCTTACTATTTTTTTGTTCAACTTCGATGTGTTTTTTCTCACTCAGCTGTAGGTATATTTCTTTTAGCGTAGCCACTTTTATCGGCTCACCGGATGTATGTGGTTTATGTATTTGAATAACTGCAGCTTGCTTTGTATCTTTAAACTTCACGCGCGACCCCGATGTTTTTCCTTTATTGCTCATTGAAAAGCCCAGCGCCGTTAGCAATTTCACCAGCTCATCAAAGGTAAAATCTTTTGGCAGCGCCAAAAATCGTTGTATTAGT
>JAISLN010000074.1 GCA_031290835.1 Prevotellaceae bacterium | reverse complement strand
TGCATTTGTTGCGAACAGCGCCCGAATATTCATTGCTTGTGAATGATGTGATTTATTCCGAAGAAAAAAGTGATTTGCGCGATTTAAAAGCGGTTCAAAAAATTGCTTCGGCGTATTCGAAATTACTGTTTCCTCATATTACAAATGTCAATGAATTAAACAAAAACGAGTTCAAACTCTATTGTCTCGACCCTGCAATTCGCCGACGTGGAATTATCAAAGAGCAGTGTCACAAAATAGACGAAGAATTTAAAGACCAGATGCCGGAAATAAAATTGAAGAGATGATAAAATTTCTAAAAATTACGCCTGGCTCAGGATTTTATCTATCTTTGTGGCATGTGTTTATATGAAAGAAAAACAGGTATATAGGCAATCAAATATTTGACGAGAATTTGGGGGAAATCTGTCATCTCTCTATCTCAACAAAGCGGAGTCGCCAGAAATTTACCCAAACAAAAAACAAGTGGCATGAAGCCTTTCGCTCCATACCATTCGCTGGAAACAAAAAACGTTGTAACGTTACTAAGGAAATGTTCGAAAATAACATTTATACTACACTCAGCCACAAGCTGCGCTATTGTATATCTGAAAATTCAAGGCTAACAGCTACTATCTGTAGGTTCTTTGTTTTCGTGATTTACGGTTTTCTGTAACGACCTGCTTATGGCCTCTTTGAACGCTGCAAAGGTTTCGTAATACTTACAATTCAAGCAATCTTCGCCTGGCCTATTTCCACAACCTTTCAATGATATTCAGGCGCGGGCTATGCAAAAACGGCAGCTCAATATTCAATGAATGAGCAAGCTCTTTTGCCAACTTACACTTTTGATATTTGGCGTTATCCAAATAGGATGGTAGCTGCCTTATTCCGGTATTTTTTTATTTTATTTGACAATTTGCAAATGCTCAATGCGTTAATGTATGTTTCATTGCAAGCTGTCAGCAAATCGTGCGCTACGGCATCTATGTCCTCCGCACATTGCAGCATTTTTTGCCCGACATGGTTGGGAACAAAAAGCCTGACAGCGCACCACAAGGAGCCCAAAAAGGAGCCACAAAAAGGAGCCACAACCAAAATGTACCGCATCGGCAAGCAAAACAACCCTCTGCGGGGTTCGCAGCTGCGCAATGCGCGTAACGACGCGTTATTCCGCGGTTCTACATGCTCGGCACAGTAGTGGTGGCAGCCCTTTTGGTTGTCATAGCGGATAGGAGGTAAACGGAAAATAACGTATCTTTGCAGCAACAAACAACAGAGGCACGGATGAGTACGGAAACCACCATAGCGCAGCTCAAGAGCGGCAACCACAGGGCATACGAGGCGACATTCAAGTCGTGGTATGCGCCGCTCTGCACCTACGCCTGCTCTATGCTGCACAGCATGGACGAGGCGGAGGACGTGGTGCAAAAAATGTTTTGCACGCTGTGGGACAAGCGCACGGAGATTGACGTTCAGGTTTCGCTCAAGTCGTACCTGTACAGGTCTGTGCACAACAGCTGCCTCAACCGGCTGAAGCACGAAAAGGTGCGCGAGGCGCACAAGGCCGACTTTGCCAACCGCCATCGGGACGCCCACGACAGCGCCGACAAGCAGCTGGCGCACGACGAGCTGGCGGCAGCGCTGGATAGCGCCGTGGCGCAGCTGCCGGAGCAGTGCCGCGCCGTTTTTGAGCTGAGCCGAAGGGAGGCGCTGACGTACCCCGAAATAGCGGAGCGGCTGCACATTTCGCGCAACACGGTGGAAAACCATATCTGCAAGGCGCTACGCTTGCTGCGCGGAAGGCTGAAAGAGTTTACGTAGCTATTATTGACCATTACACCCAAAGCTAACATTTATGACGCAGGATATTGACCGTATCATAGCGCGACACCTTGGCAGCACCGCCAGCCCGGAGGAGGAAAGCCAGCTGCAGGCGTGGCTTGCCGAATCGGAGCAAAATCGGCGGCTCTTTGCCGCGCTCGTGTCGGACGTAAAGCCCGACACAGGCAAGGCGTGGGCAGCCTTTGAGCGGCACTTGCACGAAAACCCCGCCGCTCCGCCGCTCCGCGCCACCTCGCGAAGGCTTTTGCCGCCGCTGCTGAGGTACGCCGCCGCCGTGGCGCTGCTCGTTGGGACGGCTGCGCTGGCGTGGGTCCGGCTGGGCAGCCGCGCCGACGCGCCGCAGGCTCGGCTGGTGGCCGAGAGCGCAGGCGAGGTGAGGGAGTGCATCTTGAGCGACAGCTCCGGCGTTTTTTTGAACAGGGGTAGCAAGCTGTGCTACGTTGGCGACTACGGCGGCGACAGGCGCGAGCTGCTGCTCGAAGGCGAAGCGTTTTTTGCGGTTTCGGCGGCGAGTAGCGGGCAGCTGGTGGTACGCGCCGGGCAAACGCTCATCCGCGATGTGGGCACAACGTTCAACGTGCAGGCGTACCCCGCAGACAGCGCCGTAACCGTGTTTGTGCAGCGCGGCGAGGTGCGCTTCTACACCGAGGCGGGCAGCGGCGTGGCGCTAAAGGCGGGCGAGACCGGCGTTTTTGACAAGCGCCGCCAAACCTTTAGCCGCCGCCAAACCGACGCCAACGCTACCGCCTACGTGACCAAAACATTTGTGTTTAAGGAAAAACCGCTGCGCGAGGTCGTGGCGCTCATCGGTAGGGTGTACGGGGTGAGCATCTGCGTAAGCGATTCCGCCGCCGCCGCTCAGGTTATCAGCGTAACGTTTGACGGGGAGGAGCTCGCCGAAATGGTGGAGGTGATAAGCGAAACGATGAGCCTGCGGGC